>NZ_JBFAET010000094.1:0-34873 GCF_040642095.1 Streptomyces sp. NPDC020362 | reverse complement strand
GCCCCGGAGACGGTGGAGGCTGAGGCGACGCCGCGTCGGCGTACCCGCAAGGCGGCCGAGCCGGCCGCCGAAGCAGCGGTCGCAACGGCCGAGGGCACGGACGAGGCCGCCCCGGCGACCAAGCCGCGCCGGACGCGGAAGACCGCCGCTGCCGCACCCGAGGCGACGGAGGCGGAGGCCAAGCCGCGCCGCACCCGCAAGACCGCAGCCGCCGCCGAAGCAGCCACGGACACCGCCGAAGGCACGGAAGCCAAGCCGCGCCGCACCCGCAAGACCGCGGCCGCCGCACCCGAGGCGACGGAGGCGGAGGCCGAGGCCAAGCCGCGTCGGACGCGGAAGGCTGCCGCCGCCGTCGAAAGCGCGGTGGACGGGGTCGAGGCGGCTGCGCCCAAGGCGCGGCGGACCCGTAAGGCGGTTGCCGAGGCAGCCGCTGCGGAGATCCCGGCGCAGGCCACCGAGGAGCCGGAGGTCAAGCCGCGCCGGACCCGCAAGGCCACCACGGCGGTTGCGGAGACCGCCGAGGCCTGATCGGCGCACCGGTTCGACGACCGGACGCGCAACGGCGTCACCCCCCCGGCCGGGCCCACTTCTGTGGGACGGGGCCGTCGGCGTCCCTGCCTCGCCCCCCACGCCCTGCCCGCCCGCCAGGCCCGATAGCCTCTCCCCATGAGCAGGCCTGCCACCTTCGTCCCGCCCCCCGGTGCCCGTGCGTACTCCCTGCGAACGGCGCGCGGCGAGTTCGCCGTCGTCGACGCGCCCGTGGCCGACGGGGTCGAGCCCAGGGGCGTTGCCCTGCTGCTGCCGGGGTTCACCGGGAGCAAGGAGGACTTCAACCCGCTGCATGTGCCGCTGGCCGAGCGCGGGTACCGGACCATCGCCGTGGACGGGCGCGGGCAGTACGAGTCCGACGGCCCCGAGCGTGACGAATCCGCCTATGCGCAGGATGAGTTGGCGCGGGACGTGCTGGCGCAGGCGGAGGCGGTCGGGACGCCCGTGCATCTGCTGGGGCACTCGCTGGGCGGGCAGATCTCGCGCGCAGCCGTGCTGATCGACCACTCCCCCTTCCTGTCGCTGACCCTGATGGCCTCGGGGCCGGCGCAGATCTCGTCGTCCCAGCAACAGCGGGTGAAGCTGCTGCGGGACGCGCTCGGCGTGATGACGATGGCCGAGGTGTGGGACGCGATGCAGGCGATGGAGGCCCCCGAGGAGACCGCCACGGGCGGGCTCGACGGCGGTCTGGACAACCGGGAGGATCTGCGGCGCCGCTGGCTGGGCACCAAGCCGGCCCAACTCCTGGCCACCGGGCGCCAGTTGTGTTCCGAGCCGGACCGCGTCGCCGAACTGGCCGCCGTACCGCTGCCGTTCCATGTCCTGTCGGGTGCTCTGGACGACACCTGGCCGCTGGCGCTGCTCGACGGCATGGCCGAGCGGCTGAAGGCGCGGCGGACGGTCGTCGAGGGGGCCGAGCACTCGCCCAACACCGACCAGCCGCTCGCCACGGCCGCCGCGGCAGCCGCCTTCTGGGACGAGCACACGGACCGGGCGCGCCAGGCACGCCCGGCGGGCTAGTACTGCGTCTGCAGGTGGTCCCAGAAACCTTCCCGCAGGGCGTGCCGCAGGTCTCCCTGGCCGCGTAGCGAGTACTGGAGCACGCGTTCCGCCTCGACCAGCAGGTCCTGGTCGACGGAGCCGGGCAGGCGGGGGTGGCCGGGCAGCAGCTCGGCCAGGGACTCGCGGCCTCGTGCGGCCAGCCACTTCGCCGCGATCTGGGCGCCGACGAAGCGGACGTCCTCGCGGGAGGGCCGGGCCCCGGCGACGGTCTCGTAGGCGGCGGCCGTGCGGCGGGCGACGTACGGCTTGAAGAACTCCAGGTCGAGGGTGCGCTGGCTGTCGACCTCCCAGAGCAGCGGTTCGGCCTGGTTACGGCCCTCGGGTGCCTCGATGCCCCACAGGTGGACGCGTGCGCCGTAGCCCTGCGCCGCCTCCACCGCCGACACCAGGTCCTCGTCGCCGCCGAGGAGGGCCGCGTCGCTGATCGCGCGGTGGCGGGCCAGGGACTCCAGGTCGGAGCGGATGAGGGAGTCGACGCCCTTCTGCTGGTTGTTGGCGTTCAGGTTGCCGAGGCGGACCTTGACGTCGGGCAGTTCGGCGATGGACTGCTGCTCGGCGGTGTGGATGCGGCGGCGCGCGCCGTCGTACCAGTAGACGCGCAGCAGGCGGCTGTCCGCGAAGATCGTGCGGGCCTTGTCGATGAGCGCGTCGATCAGGCCCTCGGCGTCGAGGTCGAAGGAGCGGCGGTCCTCGGTCCCGGCGATGAGCCGACCCGCCGCCGCATACAGATAGCCCGCGTCGACGAAGATCGCGTGGGTCGAGGGCGTCTTCGCCACCTCGGCGAGCATGCGCTGCAGCAGCTCGTTGGTGCGGTCGATGCGGGCGGTGAGGGCCGCCAGGTCGTCGTTCATCGCCTCCATTGTCCCGGCGGTCACGCTGCGAACACAACTGGTCCCGGTCGGTCCACCGAACCCTCCTTACCAGTCGGTAATTAGCCGTTCGAAAAATTTCTTTAGCGTAGGGAATGTTTGTAACATGCAGCGCGTTGACTAGAGCGACACAACGTCACACCCAGTAGTTCTCCGCAGGAGGATGACCAGACGAAGGGAGAAGCCATGCGCTTCGAAATCATGCGACTCGACGAGGTCAACGGCACCACCGTGGACAGCACCGTCGTGGACGCCGCCTCCGTCAACCGGATCGTTCAGCAGGCCGCCGCCGTCGGACAGCGCCTGTGGATCCGCCCGGCCGAGACCACCGCGGCCTCGTAACGGGCAGCGACACTCAAGCTTTCCGGGGGAGCCGAGGCGATGTCTCAGCTCCCCCGGATCACCTGAGTGACACCGTTGATGATCTGCTGCACGGCGATCGCGGAGAGCATCATGCCCGCGAGACGCGTCACCAGGACCACGCCGCCGTCCTTGATGACCCGGATGATCAGCAGCGAGTAGCGCATCACCAGCCACAGCACGACGTGGATCGCGAGGATCGCGGACCACACCGAGACCTGTGTGGCCACACTGTCGGCCTTCTGCACGGCCAGGATCACGGACACGATGGCGCCGGGCCCCGCCAGGAGCGGCATGCCCAGCGGCACGAGCGCGACGTTCACATCTTTGGTCTGCTTCGGCTCGTCGGTCTTGCCGGTGAGCAGGTCGAGCGCGATCAGCAGAAGCAGCAGACCACCCGCGATCATCAGCGCGGGGACGGAGACGTGCAGGTAGTTCAGGATCTGATGACCCAGCAGGCCGAAGGTGGCGATCACCCCGGCCGCCACACAGACGGCCTGGAAGGCCATCCGCTTCTGCACCTTGGCGGGGCGCCCGGCGGTCAGCGCGAGGAAGATCGGGGTGATCCCGGGGGGATCCATGATGACAAAAAGGGTCAGGAACAGGGAGCCGAAGACAGCGACGTCGAACATGGGGGAAGCACAGGCCTTGCAGGAAGAAGAAGAATGGGCGTGAGGTGGCGCGGAGTCGACCCCTGAGGGGCCTCAGGCTCCGCCGGTCCCCGGGACGGGAAACGCGCCGGTGGCCCGCCGGATGATCTCGCCGTACACCTCGGGGTCCGTCGTGTATTCGCCGAGCGCCACGCTCTTGCGGCTGCCGTGGTAGTCCGAGGACCCCGTGACCAGCAGCCCCAGCTCCTTCGCGAGGCCCCGCAGACGGTCCCGGGAGTCGGCGTCGTGGTCCATGTGGTCGACCTCGATGCCGTCCAGGCCGGCCGCGGCCATCTCGGCGATCGCGGACTCCGGCACCGTACGGCCGCGCTTGGCGGCGGCCGGGTGCGCGAAGACGGCCACGCCGCCCGCGCTCTTGACCAGCCGGATCGCCTCGAAGGGATCGGTCTCGTGCTTCTCCACGAACGCGCGGCCGCCGTCGGCCAGCCACTCCTCGGTGAAGGCGTCGCTCACCGTGGGCACCACGCCCAGCTCGACGAGCGCGGTGGCGACATGCGGACGCCCCACGGAACCGCCGGCGGCAATCCGCTCGACCTGCTCCCAGGTGACCGGCACGCCGAGCGCGTTCAGCTTGGCAACCATGCCCCGGGCCCGCGGCACCCGGTCGTCCCGGACCAGCTCGCGCTCGGCGAACAGGGCGGGCTCATCGGGGTCGAAGAGGTAGGCCAGCAGGTGCATCGAGATGCCGTCGATGCGGCACGACAGCTCGGCACCGGTGACCAGGGTGAGGCCCTCGGGCACCGCGGCGATCGCCTCGGCGTACCCGCGGGTGGTGTCGTGGTCGGTCAGCGCGACGACGTCCAGACCGGCCACGGCGGCATGCCGCACCAGCTCGGCCGGGGTGTCCGTACCGTCGGACGCCGTGGAGTGACAGTGCAGGTCGATGCGCACGACGCGTACTCCAGGCGGTGACGGACGGAGGGGGACACCTAAGGATAGCGGCAATACGACCATGCCCTGTCACACCCGAACCCGACCAGCACCCCCTACACCACCCCACCCAGGAGCCCGCGAAACCACACAACGAGGCGCAGCCGCACAACGAGGCGCAGCCGCAGAGGGGGTCGCGGGGAACTGCGCGATGCGGCGCAGCCGCAAAGGGGCGCGGGGAACTGCGCGACCAGCCACCACGAACCCGCACCCGCCCGAAGCCCCGCACCACCCCCGAACCTGCCCCGCCCCACGGCCCACGCCGCACGCGTCACGGCCCACACCCCACGCCTTACGGCCCAAAACGGCCCACACCCCACGCCTTACGGCCCAAACAGGAGCAGCCGCTTACGGCCCAAGCAGGAGCAGCCGCATCGTCACGGCTTGAGCAAGCGCGGCGACAGCGCCCCGTAAGGCACCAGATCCAGCTCCGCCCCCGCACCCCGCAGATCGGTCAGCACCAGCTCGTCATACATGAGCAGCCCCGACTGCTCGGGCCACATCACCGCCCACAGCCACATCCCGAGCGCCTCACCGGCGAAGACGGCACGGTCGTCGGGGGCGCGGTAGACGTGCCAGAGGGGCGTCGGGCGGCCGGCGGCCAGGACCTTGGCCTGGGGCGGCTTCTCGACGTTCATGTACGACCCGGGGTCCGGGCCGTCAATGCCTGCGTACCACGCACCGAGGCCCACGCCGAGTTCCTCGGCGACCAGGATCAGCTCGCCCATGCCGCCGAGCGGGCCAGGGCCGGAGCAGGCCACGGCAGTGGCACGGCCGCCGCTGCGGTCGTCACCCGCATAGGTCACACCCGTGAACAGCCAGCCAACCGGCAGCGGCCACGGCATCCACACCGGGACCTGCGTGCGGTGCACCACGACATTGAGCGCCTCAACGCTGGGCGGGATCACGGGCTGCAGCGGATACACCGTCCCGTGCACGTCGCACTGCCAGGAATCGGCGAAGAGGCCGGGAGCCCTGACCCGGCCACCACACTTCGGGCAACTGGGTTCGCCCCTCATAGGGCTCCACGCTCCTACCCCTGCACGCCCACGTCAAGGACGATCACCCGTCCGGACGGAACACGGCCGCGCCGCCCCGCCGGCCGAAATTAGATGCATCTTGAATTAATTAGCTCCCCTAACTTACTATGTGTATTACCCAACTATCCGCTCGACCGGACGGGAGAAGCACATGGACCCCTTCGACGCGGGAGCCGGCGGCTTCCTGCGACAGCCCAGGGCGGTCTGGGCCACGGCCGGCGCCTCCGTCGTCGCCTTCATGGGCATCGGCCTCGTCGACCCGATCCTGCCGTCCATCGCGCAGGGTCTCGACGCCACCGCCGGCCAGGTGTCCCTGCTCTTCACCTCGTACTTCCTGATCACCGCGGTGGCGATGCTGCTGACCGGCTTCGTCTCCAGCCGCATCGGCGGCCGCGGGACCCTGCTCCTCGGCCTTGCGTTCGTGGTCGTCTTCGCGGGTCTCGCCGGCACGTCCGACTCGGTCGCCCAGCTCGTCGGCTTCCGAGCCGGCTGGGGCCTCGGCAACGCACTCTTCGTCTCGACCGCCCTCGCGGTCATCGTGGGCGCGGCGGCCGGAGGCAGCGCGGCGGCGATCCTGCTGTACGAGTCCGCGCTCGGTCTCGGCATGGCCTGCGGCCCGCTGCTCGGTGCGGTCCTCGGCAACGCCAGCTGGCGCTACCCCTTCTTCGGCACGGCGACGCTGATGGCGATCGGCTTCGTGTGCATCACGGCGTTCCTCAAGGAGCAGCCGAAGCCCGCCCGGAAGACCTCGGTCCTGGATCCGATCAGGGCGCTCGGCCACGGCGGCCTCGCCTCGGCGGCGATCTCGGCGTTCTTCTACAACTACACCTTCTTCACCGTGCTGGCCTTCACGCCGTTCGTGCTGAACATGACCCCGTACCGGTCGGGCGGGGTGTTCTTCGCCTGGGGGCTGCTGCTCGCCGTCTTCTCGGTGATCGTGGCCCCGCGGATGCAGCGGCGGTTCGGCTCACTGAAGGTGCTCGGCGGCTCGCTGGTACTGCTCGCGGGGGACGTGCTCGTGCTCGGCTACGGCAGCCACACCGCGGCCGTCGTCTGCACGATCGCGTCCGGCGCGTTCATCGGCGTGAACAACACGGTCTACACCGAGTTGGCCCTCGGCGTGTCGGATGCGCCGCGGCCCGTGGCAAGCGCGGGCTACAACTTCGTCCGCTGGTTCGCGGCCGCCGCGGCGCCGTACCTCGCGCCGAAGATCGAGGAGTGGACCGACATCCACGTCCCCTTCGTGGTCGCCGCGGCCACCGCGGTGCTCGGAGCGGCGGTGGTCCTCGTACGGCGCAGCGCGCTCTCCCTCCCCCACTCTCGGCTTCGCTCGAGCGGGGGGACCCCCATGACCGAGGAACCGGAGACGGCGCACGGCGCCGAGGACGGCGTCACCGTCTTTGCCAACTGACCGATTTCAGCCTTGTGTTGGTGAGATCGGTCACTTCCGGGTCAGTCGAGCGGGACGGACCTGCGGGCGGGGTCCCTCAGGTCCGTCCCGTTCGCGAGCCAGCGTTCCTGGAGGGCTCCCGCGCCGTGCACCCGCTTCCAGGCGGCCTCGTTCGGGGTCATCGGCAGCAGCGGCAGGAATCGTACGGGATCCATCGGCTCGTCCAGCTCCAGATCCTCGACGAGGCCTCCGGGTTCACCCACCAGGACCGAGGTGAAGGGGGCGTCGGGCCACAGCGGCTCTCCCACGTCCAGCGAGGCGCCGGGGGCCACCACCACACCTTCCACCTGCGGGGACGCCGCAAGTACGGCGAGCGCGCGAAGCACCTTGTCGGTGTCCGCGAGGCCCGCGCGCACGGACATCACCAGCTCGGCGCGGGGGCCCTTGACGGGGTCGGCGAGCATGGCCGTGGGGTCGGTCATGGGGTGCGCGGACATACCGAGCGTGGCGTAGCGGACCACGTCCCCCTCCTGGAAGCGGAGCACCTCCATGCGGTCCGTACCGAGGAAGGTGACCGCTGCGCGCGCGTCCGGTTCGCCCAGCGCGGTGCTCAACCGTGCCTCGACCAGAGGAAGAACATCAACCATGCGGTGAGCATAGAACTCGTCAGCAGCGGGCAAAGCGGCGCCTTGACACTTCGGGTGACTGCTACGCTGAGCCGGTGGTTCGGGGCAGCACGCAGAAGCGTCGCTATCAAGTCCCGACGCCGATGAGACTCCCTTACGAGGGACCGGCCGGAGGAGGTGGGGCTGTCATGGATCGAAGTCGACCTGGTAGTACCACTCGCTCTTCCGGCTGCTGATGTAGTTCCCGGCTGGCTGCCACCTTCCCGTTCGCGTCGCCGTTCGGAAGAGCACTTCGTTTTGCTTTGCCCTGATCTGTCTGATCTGAATCAGTCCCGCAGCAGCAGCGAAGTCGCCACCGCAACGGAGCGGTGCTCCCCGCTTTGTGGACGTGCCAAACATCCGAAGCCAGGACGTCCCCATTCCGGGTAGTTCCACCCGTCGCCGCGCGCTGTCGCTGCCCGCCCGCGAAGGAGCCTGCCCATGTCGATGATCCGCGACCTGCGCGCCGTGGTCCGTCCGTCGTCCCGCCCCTCGGTCCGCAAGGATTCGAACGCCTCGTACGACACCACACGCGACCCCGCGACGCCCTCGGCCGTCGTCGACTGCGCCGTCTACCGCGACGGTTCCCGTGTGCCGAGCAGCAAGCCGCTGACCCCGCAGGAGGCGATGCGGCAGGTGCGCCGTGACGGCGGGTTCGTCTGGATCGGCCTGCACGAGCCGACCGAGGCGGAATTCGCTGGCATCGCCACCGAGTTCGGACTTCACCCGCTGGCCGTCGAGGACGCGGTCCAGGCCCACCAGCGCCCCAAGCTGGAGCGGTACGACGACTCGCTCTTCACCGTCTTCAAGACCATCCACTACGTCGAGCACGACGAACTGACCGCCAACAGCGAGGTGGTCGAGACCGGCGAGGTCATGTGCTTCACCGGCCGGGACTTCTTCATCACCGTCCGGCACGGCGGCCAGGGCTCCCTGCGGGCGCTGCGACACCGGCTGCAGGACGACCCCGAGTTGCTCTCGAAGGGTCCCTCGGCCGTGCTGCACGCCATCGCCGACCACGTCGTGGACGGCTACATCGCGGTCGCCGACGCGGTGCAGGACGACATCGACGAGGTGGAGACCGAGGTCTTCTCGCCCGGCCGCAGAGGCGGGGTCTCGCGCGGTGTGGACTCGGCGCGGATCTACCAGCTCAAGCGCGAGGTGCTGGAGTTCAAGCGGGCGGTGGCTCCGCTGCTGCGGCCGATGCAACTGCTGAGCGAGCGGCCGATGCGGCTGGTCGACCCGGACATCCAGAAGTACTTCCGGGACGTCGCCGACCACCTCGCCCGGGTCCAGGAGCAGGTCATGGGCTTCGACGAGCTGCTCAATTCCATCCTCCAGGCCAACCTGGCACAGGCGTCGGTCGCGCAGAACGAGGACATGCGGAAGATCACCGCCTGGGCCGCGATCATCGCGGTACCGACGATGGTGTGCGGTGTGTACGGCATGAACTTCAAGTACATGCCCGAGCTGCACTGGAAGTACGGCTACCCGGTGATCATGGGTATCACGGCCGTCCTGTGTCTGGGCATCCACCGCACGCTCAAGCGCAACGGCTGGCTGTGAGCGGGGGTGGATAGGCTGGGCCCATGACAAGCGAGCTGCTCGGCCAGGCCCTCCTCGACCAGGCCCTCATCGAGGAGGCCACGAAGAAGTCCGGCCTCATCTGGGTCAGGGGTGCCGAAGCCCCGGCGGCGCGTGCGCTGTGGCACGTGTGGCACGAGGGTGCCGTGTGCCTGGTCGGCGACGGGCCCGGGGAGCAGCCGCTGCCCGCCCTGGCCGACGGCGGCTCTGCCGAGGTGACCGTGCGCAGCAAGGACAAGGGGGGCCGGCTGGTGAGCTGGCCGGCGACCGTGTCCGAACTGGCGTCGGGCTCGCCGGAGTGGGAGGCGGCGGTCGCCGAGCTGAAGGGGAAGCGCCTGAACGCCCCCGACGGCGAGCGGATGCCGGATCGCTGGGCCCGCGAGTGCAGGGTGGTCCGCCTGGTGCCGGCAGGGGCCCCGGCAACGCTGCCCTCCGACAACCTGGCCGAACGCCCGCTCCCGACCCCGGCGACTACCCGCCGACCCGTCCCGCCGGGCCTGCCGAGGCTGCTGGCGAAGCGTCGGAAGAAGTAGGGCCGACGGCCGAGCGGCGGTGTCCGGCACCGCCGGAAACGAGCGTCGTGGCTGATCACCGTTGCGGCGGATCTGGGTGACCGGCGGACGTGAGCGACCGGCGGGAGTGGGCCACCGGCAGACGTGAGCGACCGGCAGACGTGAATGACCGACGGACGTGGGCGACCAGCAGACGTGAGCGACCGACGGACGTGGACGACCAGCAGACGTGAGCGACCGGGGGCGTGGACGGCCTACGGGCGTGGGCGGCCGGCGGACGTGAGCGGCCGACGGGTGTGAGCGGCCGACGAGCGTGGGCGGCCTACGACGTCGGCAGTTGCTTGCCGTAGTCCACCGTCTCCGACTTCGACGGCTGGGTCACGGTGAAGTCCTTGCCCCAGTCCGAGAATCCGAGTGTGCCCGCGCTGCCGCCCCGCACCAGGCGCAGCGGATACGGCTTGCCCTCCAGGGAGACGTCGAGGGTGCCGCCGGAGCCGGCGTCGCCGGTGATGCGGATCGTGGGGGTGCCGGACTGGTCGTGGTGGCCGTCCGCCGCCAGTTTGCCGTGCAGCGTCAGCAGGCCGTCGAGCAGGACGTCCTTGTCCGTGAAGCCGCTGAACTTCTTGTAGGCGGGATCCCCCTGCGGCACCGTCACGTACTTGCCGTCCAGCTTGCCGGCGGCACCGTCGCTGCTGTCCGCATGGTTCCAGAAGCCCGCGTCGGCCTTCAGGTACAGCTGCTTGCCGACCCGCAGCAGCCGGAACGTCGCCCCGTCGGAGGTGACCGAGCCGGTGCCGCCCTCCTCCTTCAGCTGCATGTCCAGCCGGTAGGTGCGGCCGCTGGTGACCACCGTGCCGGACAGCCGCACCGCGGGGGCCGTCCGCGCCGCGTCCCGCGTCTTCGCCTGGATCTGCTCCGCGGACAGCTTGCCGACCCCGTTGGTCCCCTCATCCGGGTCGTCGCTGCACCCCGTCAGCACCATCGCTCCCGTCGCGGCCAGCACACAGGTCGCGGCCGTCAGTGCGGCCCGGCGGGTACGGCCCTGGGGAATCGCAGTCACAGGTGGCACTGCCTTTCTGACGGTTCCTGAGCGGCGTACGGCAGCGTACCGGGGCCTTGCCCGCCCGGCGGAGCCAGTCCGTCCGGACCGCCCACCAGGGCGTATCCGATCAGGACGGGCTAGCCTGAAGCGCACCCGAGTGGTCACATCCGAGCAATCCACAACAATCCCGCGCCAACCGACACGATCTTCACGCAAAGGAAGCACAGTCATGGCAGCCGGCGCCCCCCGGGTCTTCGTCTCGCACATGGCCGGGGTCCCCGTCTTCGATCCGACCGGTGACCAGGTGGGCCGCGTCCGCGATCTGGTCGTCATGCTGCGCGTCGGGCGACGGCCCCCGCGCGTCCTCGGGCTGGTCGTCGAGCTGGCCACCCGCCGCCTCATCTTCCTGCCCATGACCCGGGTGACCGGCATCGAGTCCGGGCAGGTCATCACCACCGGCGTGGTCAACGTCCGCCGCTTCGAGCAGCGGCCCACCGAGCGGCTGGTCTTCGGGGAGCTGCTGGACCGCCGGGTGAAGCTCGTGGAGAGCGGCGAGGAGGTCACCGTCCTCGACCTGGCCGTGCAGCAGCTGCCCGCGCGCCGGGACTGGGAGGTCGACCGCGTCTTCGTCCGCAAGGGGAAGAAGGGCGGCGCCTTCCGGCGGGCCAGGGGAGAGACACTGACCGTGGAGTGGTCGGCCGTCACCGGGTTCTCGCTGGAGGAGCACGGGCAGGGCGCCGAGAGCCTGCTCGCCACCTTCGAGCAGCTGCGCCCCGCCGACCTCGCCAACGTCCTGCACCATCTCTCCGCCAAACGGCGCGCCGAGGTCGCCGCCGCCCTCGACGACGACCGGCTCGCCGACGTCCTGGAGGAGCTGCCGGAGGACGACCAGATCGAGATCCTCGGCAAGCTGGCCGAGGAGCGCGCGGCCGACGTCCTGGAGGCCATGGACCCGGACGACGCGGCCGACCTGCTCGGCGAGCTGCCGGAGGCGGACCAGGAACGGCTGCTGAGCCTGATGCAGCCGGCCGACGCGGCCGAGATGCGGCGCCTGATGTCGTACGAGGAGCACACCGCGGGCGGTCTGATGACCACCGAGCCGATCGTGCTGCGCCCGGACGCCACCGTCGCCGACGCGCTCGCCCGGGTCCGCAACCCGGACCTCTCCCCCGCCCTCGCCGCCCAGGTCTACGTCTGCCGCCCGCCCGACGAGACCCCGACCGGCAAGTACCTGGGCACGGTCCACTTCCAGCGGCTGCTGCGGGACCCCCCGTACACCCTGGTCAGCTCGCTCGTCGACGACGACCTGCAGACCCTGGACCCGGACGCCGCGCTGCCCGTCGTCGCCGGGTTCTTCGCCACGTACGACATGGTCGCCGCGCCCGTCGTGGACGAGTCCCGGTCGCTGCTCGGGGCGGTCACGGTGGACGACGTGCTCGACCACATGCTGCCCGAGGACTGGCGGGAGACGGAGTTCCACCTGAACGACGAGAACGGGGCGACCGACGAGGGGGCGAGTGCCCATGGCTCCTGACCGCGAGAGCACGCGCGAGCGCACCCCGACGGGCGCCACGGCCGCCACCCGGCCCCGGGCACGTCTGGACCAGCCACGGCCGCCCCGGCGCCGGATCCTGCCCGAATGGGACCCGGAGGCCTTCGGCCGCCTGTCGGAGAAGATCGCCCGCTTCCTGGGCACGGGACGCTTCATCGTCTGGATGACGGTCGTCATCATCCTGTGGGTGGTCTGGAACATCGCCGCACCGGCAAACCTGCGCTTCGACACCTACCCGTTCATCTTCCTGACCCTGATGCTGTCCCTGCAGGCCTCCTACGCCGCCCCGCTGATCCTGCTCGCCCAGAACCGGCAGGACGACCGCGACCGGGTCAACCTGGAGCAGGACCGCAAGCAGAACGAGCGGTCGATCGCCGACACCGAGTACCTGACCCGGGAGATCGCCGCGCTGCGGATGGGCCTGGGCGAGGTGGCGACCCGCGACTGGATGCGCTCCGAGCTGCAGGACGTGGTCAAGGACGTGGAGGAGCGGCGGCGCCACGACGGCCACGTCGTATTCCCGACAGAACGGTCAGAACGGTCGCCCGGACGTGACGCAGACGACCGCTGAGGGGCTACCCGCAGGCCCCTCGGCGCGCCGTAACATCGTCCTTATGGCTACGGAAGACGCGGTGCGCGAGGCACTGGCGACAGTGAACGACCCCGAGATCAACCGACCCATCACCGAACTCGGGATGGTCAAGTCGGTGGAGATCGGCGCGGACGGAGCGGTCGCGGTGACCGTGTACCTGACCGTCTCCGGCTGTCCCATGCGCGACACCATCACCCAGCGCGTGACCGAGGCGGTCTCCCGCGTCGAGGGCGTCACCCGTGTCGACGTCACACTGGACGTGATGAGCGACGAGCAGCGCAAGGAGCTGGCGGCGGCCCTGCGCGGCGGCCAGACCGAGCGCGAGGTTCCCTTCGCCAAGCCGGGCAGCCTCACCCGGGTCTACGCGGTCGCTTCCGGCAAGGGCGGCGTCGGCAAGTCCTCGGTCACGGTGAACCTGGCGGCGGCGATGGCGGCCGACGGCCTGAAGGTCGGTGTCGTCGACGCCGACATCTACGGCCACTCGGTGCCGCGCATGCTCGGCGCGGACGGCCGTCCGACCCAGGTCGAGAACATGATCATGCCGCCGTCCGCGAACGGCGTGAAGGTCATCTCCATCGGCATGTTCACCCCGGGCAACGCCCCGGTCGTCTGGCGCGGCCCGATGCTGCACCGCGCCCTCCAGCAGTTCCTCGCGGACGTCTACTGGGGCGACCTGGACGTCCTGCTCCTGGACCTGCCGCCCGGCACCGGCGACATCGCCATCTCGGTCGCCCAGCTGGTCCCGAACGCCGAGATCCTGGTCGTCACCACGCCCCAGCAGGCGGCGGCCGAGGTCGCCGAGCGGGCCGGCTCCATCGCCGTCCAGACCCACCAGAAGATCGTCGGCGTGGTCGAGAACATGTCCGGCCTGCCCTGCCCGCACTGCGGCGAGATGGTCGACGTCTTCGGCACGGGCGGCGGCCAGACGGTCGCCGACGGCCTGACCCGCACCACCGGTACGACGGTCCCGGTCCTCGGCAACATCCCCATCGACGTCCGCCTCCGCGAGGGCGGCGACGAGGGCAAGCCGGTGGTCCTGACCGACCCCGACTCCCCGGCCGGCTCGGCGCTGCGCGCGATCGCAGGCAAGCTCGGCGGCCGCCAGCGGGGCCTGTCCGGCCTGTCCCTGGGGATCACTCCGAAGAACAAGTTCTGAAATCGCCCGCCTGCGATCTGCGGCTCCGTCCTTGGTCAGCCTTCTGACCAGCGGCGGAGCCGTCGGCGTTGGTCAGCTTGGTCGTCGTTGAGCGCCCTCCGACGGCCCCGGCCGGACATGAGCCGTGGTAACTGGTGGCCATGAAGTCGGGAGAGGTGCCCAAGGAGCACAGAGAGGCATGTGCGCCGCCGCTGGAGCTCCGCTGCTGGGGGTCTGCGCGGTCGCTGTCGCGGTCGTACAGGCACACGATGGACATGACGGAGTTGGCAAGCGACTCTGCAATGCGCCGGGACACGACAGCCGGAAGGAGGCGCGACGCCATGCCCCAGTTCATGGATGTCCACCACGGGATGAAGGGCATCACGGCCGACCAGCTGATGCAGGCCCACAGGGCCGACCTCGCCATCGAGAAGGAAGAAGGCGTCCACTTCGAGAAGGCCTGGGCGGATCCGGAGTCCGGCACGGTCTACTGCCTCTCTGAGGCCCCCACGGCTGAAGCGGTCCAGCGCATCCACGAACGCGCTGGTCACCTGGCCGACGAGATCCACCCGGTCCCTCTGGCCGTGTGACCCGCGTTAGAGCCCATCTCAGGTGGCGACTCTGCGGTAGCAGATGAGTGTGCAGGCGATGCTGGTGGAGGTGAGGCATGCCGGACGCCGCTGTCTGACGCTGCTCACTCGCCGGTGGTGTCAGTCGTGCTCCGCCTCGTTCGCCTCCTTGGTGGCTGCGGTCCGGGCGCGACGGCGGCCCAGCAAGGCGCATACCAGGATCACCAGGCCGATGGCGACGACCTTGGCGGCCTGGTAGGAGCCGATCGCCAGGTCCTCTGGGGTGAAGGGCAGCCGGCCGAGCCCCAGTGCGGGAGCGAGGCCGGCCCACGCCGCCGCGAGAACCCCGAGGACGATCAGTACGACAGCGCCCCGCGGCCCGAGGTCCGCCCACCAGGGCCCCGGGACGTAGTCCCCTTCGCTGTTCCGCTCAACGTCCTTGTCGGTCATGACCTGTTCTCCTGTGCATGCGGCGGTGATCACGGAGGAAGACGCGGGCTACGGTGCCGGGGGTTGCCGGGCCCACGCCTCCTGCTGGGGGCCGGCATCCCGTCGGCCGCTTCCGCCTTGCTGGACGTTGGCTGCCCTCGGACGGCCCGGAGACGGCCCGAGAAGGGAAGGGCGGGCCGCTGACCTTCGACATGGCAATCGATCAACGCTGCAACGTGTCTTCGCGCATGATGCAAGGTCGGGGCGCCCGGCCCTCAGGAAGGGACCTATGGGCCAGTCAGCCGGAGCCTCCGCCGTCGCATCCTGGAGAAACAGAGCGATCAGCCGAGGGAAGTGATCGGCATGATGTGGTACGACGGCGGATGGGGCTGGGGCGGCTGGTTCTTCATGACTGTGTTCATGGTGCTGTTCTGGGCCCTGGTGATCGCCGGAATCATCGCGCTCGTGCGCTACTTCACCGGCAGCCATCGCCACCAGCAGCAGACCGGCTCGCCTCCGCCTTCCGGCGAACGTGAGTGGGCAGGCCGACGAGCCGAAGACGTGCTCGCCGAGCGGTACGCCCGTGGGGAAGTCGACGACGACGAGTACAAACGCCGTCTCATGCTGCTTCGGGAGCACCAGTGATCGGGAACAGCCACCGAGAAGTGTGGCTGATCATCGCTGCTGGAGCCGCCGCCTTGGTATTGGGCCTGGCGACGACTGCCTTCATCGCCACCACCGGCGCGTTCCGGACCACGGCCCCCGCCTCCTGGAGGACGCACGGCGCGCGATGCAGTGCACCAACGCCGGCGGGTCACATGGTGGACGTGACCGTCGGCGACATGGGACGGATGATGGGCGGCCCAGGCGGACCAACGACGACGTACGGCCGTCCGGGCTGGCACAGCATGGGCATGATGCGCCTGCTGGTACGCCCGGCAACGGTTCCGGCCGGGAAGGTGACACTGCGGGTCGTCAACACCGGAGCACTCGCACACGAGGTGATGGTGCTGCCGCTGCCGGCGAGCCAGGCCGCAGGAGAACGTGCCATCGCCTCCAACGGCCGGGTTGCAGAGACGGGCAGCCTCGGTGAAGCCTCGCGCAGCTGTGACGCGGGGAGCGGGCGTGGCATCCTCCCGGGCGCTACAGGCTGGACCACACTGACCCTGGCTCCCGGTCGCTACGAGCTGGTGTGCAACTATCCAGGCCACTACGCCGCCGGCATGTACAGCGAACTCGTCGTCACGCGGTGACGGGTCCCGCTACGCCACCCCCCACACGGCCCAGAGACGGCCCGAGCACGGCCCCGGATGCCTCGGAAGGTCCGTGACCTGCTGCTTTACCAGAGGAACAAGTTCTGAGGAAGTCGAGGACTTCCACGACGAAGGGGCGCCGTCTTCCACCGGCGGCGCCCCTTTGCCGTACATCCGTGTCTCCGTGGCCGCCTCTCCCCGCTCGCGGTCAGCCGTCCTCGCTCTCGCGCTCGCGCCGCGGGCACAGGTCGAGCGGGGTGCACAGCTGGATCACCTGGTAGCGGCCTCCTTCGGCCTCCTCGCTCCGCTCGAGTTCGGAGTGCGGCATGAACCGCCATTGCGAGGCCTTGGTGTGCCGTGTCCTGTCCGCCTTCTCCACATGGGCATGGAGGGTGCGGGCCCGGGGGTCGTTGGTCTCCACCAGCACCTCGCCCGGAGCGATCGGGAAATGATCATGTAGAAGGCACAGACCAAAACGGTTCAGGTTGCCGTGCTTGGCCAGAACCGCCACCAGATCCCGGACGAACTCGGCGTCCTGGGGGCCCAGCGCCTCGGCCTCTTCGAAACGGGGAAGTGACGTTCTCGGAGCGGAAACGTTTATTTCGGCCATGATTCCTCCGTCAATTGTTGACGGTTGTCCGATTCCATTATCAGCCACTGACTGTTTTCCTGCAATTCCGGAGACTGAGACGAAGGAGTGGGCTGTTCGAACTCCACCGTGCGCCTGAGTGTGACCTGGGGAACGCATGTCTAAATTCCCCGGAGGAGGAGGTGGCCAGACAATGAAGGCGATCAGGTGGTGGCGGCTGCTGACCCTGCTGGTGACAGCGGTGGCATGGTGGGGATGCTCCCCCGCCGAGGCGCAGGCGAACACTCGCGACAACTGCTTGACGGAGCAACTTCGCCCCCGCTCCGTCGAGGCCGAACTCCGGTTCTCGCAGCGCCACCAGGCTTACGTCAAGGTATATTCGGGCCTGACGGTCAAGGTGCCCAGGAAATGGGATCTCGCCCAGAATCTGACGTTCAGTGAGGATTCGAAAGAATACCGAAGGGCGATGCGCTGCCTGCTGCTCGGCCCGAAGGGAAAGATCAGCGACACCGAGCGACGCCCCCATGATCCCACGGTAACCGCCGAGGGCGACACGGTTACGGTTAAGTACGACGCATTCACCTGGATCCAGAATTACGGAACCGTCCGGCTCGGCCCTTGGGTAATTTCCACCAACAAGAAGAAGGAATGGGAAGTCGCCCTTCGGACGTCGACCCTCGGTCGATTCCCCTGGAAGCGCATCGAAGCAACTCTGGACGGCCTGAACTTCAATGACCACTCCAAACCTGAGGCGTCGTTTGCCGACGCGAACAGACTGGTGTGGAAGGACGAGATGCCCAGAAACGTGGTCTTCGACGTCGATCTTCCCTGGCAGCGTTCCTTGTCACTGGTCTACGACCGGTCGTTCTGGGGCACAGCGGGCGTAGCGGCATGGTGGGTGTGCGCCTCGTGCGTGATCGTGTTGGCCGCGCTCCGCAGCGAGCAGCCGTATCCTTCCGCTGCGCAGGGTACGCCGGGCTCACCGAATATGCCGGGGTGGTATTCGCGAAAACCGAGGTGGTGGGCCGGCAACGGCCGCGGCGAAAATCCTGTGGCGACAGCGCTTCAATGGGCCCTGCTCAGCACGGCAGTCGCCCTGACACTTCTCCTGATCGTTCCGCAGCAATCCATCGCACTGAGGTGGCGCAGCCTCATCTGTATTTTCGCGGGTCTGGCTCTGCTCCTCGTCGCCCGCCCTTGGCACCGTGGCATGCCCCCCGCTGTGACGGACACCCGGACGGACGGGTCCGCCGATCCCGATGACGCCCCGCGCCGCCAGGCTCGCGCCGTCATCGCAACCGCTTCCGTGGTGGCGGCAGCCGGTCTGCTGGTGGTCCTGGCCCCCGCCCTCTTCGGCCTGCCGGCAGACCTCGTGCCGAAAGCGAAGCCGACCGTTTCCGGTCTGGTCGGGCTCGCACTGATGGGCCTGACGACCGTGTGGCTGTGGCTCGCGGCGATGGCCGCCTGGGCATGGCGCTTCGCCCGCGAAGGAGGCCTGGTCCGGACCTCCTGGACCCACACGTGGGACACGGCGCCGGGCCGCTGCGTCGCCGCGGCCTCGGCTCTGGTGGCGGTGACCGTCGGAGCCCTGCTCGCGTGTATCTGGTGGTCGTCCGAAAGTCAGTGGATCCGCACCGGCTGGCTCACCGACAGGAGCGGTTCCTTCACCGACGATCCATACGTCAACAAGTTCATGGCGACTTTCTCCTTCACCGACCTCCTATGGGTTTACTCCCACAGCTGGATTCTGACGGTCATCGCCCTCCTCGCACTCCTGTATTTTCGCGTCAGGACGCAACGGGCACAGGTCGGGAACAACGACGAGCAGCTTTCCTTGCGACCGGACACGCCGGAACTCCTGCTGATCGCGGCCGTATTTTCCTTCCTCGTGGGACTGCAGGGAGGAAAAGCTGCGGGCTCCAGCGGGCTGTTCGGCATCTGGATCCCGTTGAACATCATCTCCCTGTATGTGGTTGTCGGCTTGGGGCGACAATGGTCGGTACTCGGCGAGCTGGGAGACTGCTTCTGCTCGAAGCTGCTGGGCAGCAAGAAGCGTCGTCGTGAATTACTGACAAAAGCCCGACAATATCGCAGCGTGAACCATCAATTGTACTTGCTGGACCAGGGGCGTGGCGGAAGCGCCACACGCCAGCAATTGGAGGACCAGCTGCACCGACTACGCCAGTGGGTGGTCTCCGGGTGCAACGGGAAAAATCCGCCCGAGCACATTTCCGTGCTCGATGTCGCGCTGGCCTGGGGGCCGAGGGATCACTGGTGGTCCAATGCGGTGCATTCCGCGCGCCTGGCATTCTGGTTCGGAGTTCCGGCCAGCGCGGCCGCTGAATTCCTCGACCTGAAGAACCCCTGGAACTGGCTGCAGTTTCTCTATACAGCCACCGGAATCCCGGATGTCGTCGCAAATTTCTTTTTGTACCAGCTGGCATGGACCGGTGCCGGATTCGTCCTGGGTGCGCTGTGGCGTCTGTTGCCCGGGAGCAGCAGTCTCATGCGCGCCTGGAGCCTGACCCTCGCGTATGCCATGCCTGTCTGCATCGCGGTCCTGATCAGCAGTATCAGGGACGCGGGCTTCGGTCCCGTGCTTCTCTATGCCCTGCTCATGCTCATCGTCCTGACGCTCACCGGCTTCTGGATGGACACGGCGACCTTCAGACACGAGCGGGACCTCTGGCGGAGTCGTTCCGCCCTGCTGCTGTCGATCTACCAGGTGCGGGGCTTCTCCACACGGCTCGCCTGGCTTCTCGCCCAGATGGCCCTGGCCGCCGGGATCTGGAAGCAGCTGTTCCACGGCTGAGGCAACGTGCGGCCGGCCCCGGCGCCGACGGCGCCGGGGTCCGCCCTGCTAGGCGTAAGCCGCGATGTCCTTCACCACGGCGAACCCGAGCCCGTACGCACTCATTCCTCGCCCGTAGGCCCCGACGTGAACCCCGGCCTCGGTGGAGCCGGCCAGCACCCAGCCGAACTCGGACTCCCGGTAGTGGAACGGCGTGGGTACCCCGTCCACCGGAAGCGAGAGGGTGGACCACTCGGGCCCGTCGAGATCGTCGGCCAGAGCCCACGCGGTCTCCGTCTGCTGCTCCAGCCAGTCGTCCCGCAGACTGTGGTCTATCTGCCCGGGCCAGGTGAACGACAGCAGTCCCACCCCCGCCAGCCACGCCGCCGAGGACACCGACGTCGCCTCCAGCAGCCCCGTACCGTCGGCGCTCCGCCGGGACGGATTCGCGGCCACGGTGACCACGACCGCGAACTTCTCCCTGGGCTCGTCCGCGGAACCGGCGATGTGCTCATTGCGTACGGTGGGCTCGTCACCGTGCCCGATCGAACCGTGCTCGACGGCACCGTCGGCCGCCGTACCGACCTGCATCAGCCAGCGCGGCCCCGTGAACGCCTCGTCGAGGCCGTACCACGGGAAGGGCGCCTGCAGGTAGCCGCCGACCGTGCGCCGGGCGGAGGCGAACTGCTGTCCGCCCTCCGCATCCGACGCCTGCGCGCCCACCCGACTCGTCGTCTCCATCTGCCCGGACGCCTCCTCGCTCTCGTCGGACCGGGGCGGCCCGCCCCCCTTCGGGCGTACTCGTCCGGTCCGCACAACAACTCGGCAGCATATCCACACCGCTGAGAGCGGCAGGGAAAGCGCCCGGCGCGTGGGTCGCGCCCGGGGCCCGTTCGCGCCGTGTACGGCGGGTGCGCGCTATGAAACGCGTCACGTACGCCGTCCGGTCCGCGTGCCCTGGACCTCTCAGGTGGCGTCCGCGTCGAAGGGCGGACGGTCGTCCTTGCCGGGCTCCTCGGGCTTCTTGCTCATGTCGACGCGCCCGCCGGGCGAGGAGGACGACGAGGGCGAGGAGGAGGACGACGAGGTCTCGCTGTCACGGCCGTGGACGGCGTCCGTGACCTCGGCCATCTCCTTCTTCAGGTCGAAACCGTTGCGGATCTCCTTCAGCCCCAGTTCATCGCTGTCCAGATGCTTGCGGACGAACGTCTTGGGGTTGAGGTCCTCGAACTCGAAGTCCTTGAACTCGGGGCCCAGCTCGCTTCGGATGTCCTGCTTGGCGCTCTCCGAGAATTCACGGATCTTCCGGATCGTGCGCGTCACGTCCTGGATGACCTTCGGGAGCTTGTCCGGACCGAAGACGAGCACGGCGAGCACAATGATGGTCACCAGCTCGAGTGGTCCTATGTCATTGAACACCTGACGCTCCCATTGCGATGCTCTCGGTCGCTCAACGGTACCCGGCATACCTGGCAGACCGGTACCGTCCCGAGGTGAGACTTCTGTCAGTTCTGCTCCGAAGCGCCCAGGACGAGTGAGACCTCCCGCTCGGCGCCGTGTTCGACGGTCAGGCGCAACCGGTCGCCGGGCCGGTGGGCACGGATCTTGACGATCAGCTCCTCGCCCGAGTGGACACGCTGTCCGTCGACCTCCGTGATGACGTCACCCGCCCTCAGACCGGCCCGCTCGCCGGGGCCGCCCTTGATGACGGCGGGGCCGCCGTTGCTCGCCTTGGTGTCGATGCGGGCGCCGTCGCCGGTGTACCCCATGTCGAGGTTGACGCCGATCACCGGGTGTGTCGCGCGGCCCGTGTTGATCAGTTCCTCGGCGACCCGTTTGGCCTGGTTGATGGGGATGGCGAAGCCGAGGCCGATGGAGCCGGCCTGTCCGTCCTCGGAGTCCGATTCGGTGTCGGCCGAGCGGATGGCGGAGTTGATGCCGATGGCCTGGGCCCGGGAGTCGAGAAGCGGCCCGCCGGAGTTGCCCGGGTTGATGGGTGCGTCGGTCTGCAGGGCGTCGACGTACGACACGTCGCTCCCGTCGCCCTTCTCCCCGCCGGCCGTGATGGGCCGTTCCTTGGCGCTGATGATGCCCGAGGTGACGGTGTTGGCCAGGTCGAAGGGGGCGCCGATGGCGACGACGGGGTCGCCTACCTGGACGTCGTCGGAGTTGCCGAGGGGCATGGGGGTGAGTCCGCGGACGCCGCTGACCTGGACGACGGCGAGGTCGTATCCGCTGTCGCGGCCGACGACCCTGGCCTTGGCGGTGTCGCCGCTGCTGAAGCTCACGGATATCTCGCCGCCCGACCCGGCCGGCTGGACGACGTGGTTGTTGGTGAGGATGTGTCCGCGGGTGTCGAGGACGAAGCCGGTGCCGGTGCCCGCCTCGTCGGCCCCGCGCACGTGCAGTGTCACGACGCTGGGCAGCGCCCGGGCGGCTATCCCGGCCACGCTGTCCGGCGCGCGTCCGGCGGGGACCTTGCCGGCCTGCGGCAGATGGACGTCCCCCACGCCGTCGCGCTCCACATAGGCACCGACGATCCCGCCGATGCCGCCCGAGAAGACGGCGACCAGCAGGGTCCACACGAGGAGCATCCGCTTCGCCCGCCTACGGCGCTGCTGCTCGGTGAGCACCGCGGCACCGGTCTGCTGCAGCGGCCCGGGCACCGGGTGCTGCCGCTCTGCACCGGGAGCGACCCAGGGGTCGTAGCGCTGCCAGGGGTCACCGGGGTGCCCGGCCGGACCGGCCGGACCGAGGAGAGGAACGGCACCGGCATCCGCCGCGGGCAGGGCCGTGTCGGGAGCTCCGGGTGGCAGTGCGGCCGAGGACGCGGCAGGTTCGGACGCGGAGCCGGGTGCGGGCGGGGCCGTGTCGGGAGCTCCGGGTGGCAGTGCGGCCGAGGACGCGGCAGGTTCGGGCGCGGAGCCGGGTGCGGGCATGGCGGTCGGTGCAGGCGCAGAGGCCGCGGCAGGCACGGAAGCCGGGGCAGGCGCGGCGGTCGGTGCAGGCGCAGAGACCGGGGCGGGGGTGGAGACCGGGGCAGGCGCGGAAGCCGGGGTGGCCGTCGGCGCGTGCGGAGGCGGGGCCGAGTGCACCGGCGCGTGCGGAGCCGTCTGCGCCGGTGTCTGTGCGGTCGCCGGTGCCGCCGCGGCCGTTCCCTGCGCCGGTGCCGCCGCGGGGTGCTGGACGGGCGGCGCGGGCGCCCAGGGGCCCGGCTCACCGTAGGGCGGGGTGCCGTAGGGATCGGGGTCGTGCAGGGGCTTGGGGCGCTCGCCGACCGATGCGCCGGGGGCGCCCGCCTCGACCGGGTCCGCCCCGGACCGGGCCACCCCCGCGTCGGCCACCCCCGCGTCGGCCACCTCTGTCTCGGCCCCGGCCGTCTCGGCCACGACCGCGTCGGTGACGCCCGCATCGGGCATGGCCGGTGCAGGCACGGCCGGTGCAGGCTTCGCGAGTTCGAAGTCGCCGTCGGTGAGGGGAACGGTCGTCCCGGTGGGACTCGGCTGTGCTTCCCCTGCCGGCGCCCGGTCCTCGTGCTCCCCCGGCGGGACCTGCGTCGGGTTCCCCTCGTTCATGCTCTCCCCACGGCTGGCCGCGGCCGCGCGCGTCGGCGGTGGCCACGGAACGTCGAATTCCGTGCCCGGGTCGCCGCCGCGGGCACGGTCTCACAGGATTCAACCAGGTTCCGCGACCGGGGCGCAGTGGCCGGTCAGGGTGCGTGAGGGGAGGAGGCGGATGGGGGGACGGACGGGGTGGAGGGGGCGGACGGAGCCGAGGTGGTGTCTGGGACGGGGGCGGACAGCAGACCGGGACCGACCGGCCGGGGGGCCGTGGTCCAGGAGGCCGTGGGGAACGGCGAGATCTGGCTCAGCGGGCGTATCAGCGGCGAGACCGCGGCCGCACCGGCCATCACCGGCGTGGTCAGGTCGTGCACGGCGTCCAGAACCAGTCCGGGGGCCGGGTTCGGCATGCCGGGCACGAGCGGTGCGGACATGGAGGTCGGCGCCGCCGTCGTCTGGCCGAGCAGGCCGCCGCCCTGGGCGAGCAGCGGCCCCAGCGAGCGCCGTCGCTGGGTGTCGGGTGTCACCGCCGCCCCCGCGCCGGTGCCGGCCGAGCGCGTCGGGATCACATTGCCGGAGCCGGAGCCGGAGCGGGTGTCCGCGGACACGTCGCCGGGGATGGCGGTGGTCACGCCGCCGAGGGCGAGGGCGGCCAGCGACACCGCGCCGGCGGCGGCGAACGCGAACCGCAGTCCGCGCGAGGCGGAGCGGTCGGCGTCGGGCCGGCCGACGGGATGGATCCGGAAACCGCGCTCCGCGGGAGCGGGAGCGACGCCGGCGTGCGGACCCACGGGCACGTAGCCGAACTCGAAGCGCTCGTCGCGCCGCACTCCGAAGACCCCGGCGTCCGGGCCTCGTCCGAAGAGTCCTCCCCCGGTCGATGCGGTGCCGTCGGCGTCGGCGTCACCACCGGCGGGAAGGCCCTGGAGGCGGGCCAGGAAGCTCTCCGAGGGCGGCGGCGGGGCTGCCTCCGCGAACACGTTCTTCAGTCGGCGCTGGGCGTCCGCCTCCGCCTTGCACCGGGCACACGTGGCCAGGTGGGCGAGGACGCGCTCGCGCGACTCATGACCCAGCTCTCCATCCACGAGGGCGGAGAGCCGGTCTCCCAGGTGCTGCTCCGCGAGGTGCGCCTGAGCAGCCTTCGGTCGTGATCCACTCACGCGGTCGCGCCCCCTCCCCCCAGAGCGGGAACGCGGGGCATGAAGGAGCGCCGCTCGGCCTTGCGCGACTCGGGCGCACGGTGGGCCAGGGCCTTGCGCAGCTGGGAGCGGCCGCGGTGGATGCGGGAGCGGACCGTGCCGAGCTTCACGCCGAGGGTCGCGGCGATCTCCTCGTAGGACAGTCCTTCGATGTCGCACAGGACGACCGCGGCGCGGAACTCGGGCGCGAGGGTGTCCAGGGCCTGCTGGACGTCCGCGTCGAAGTGGGCGTCGTTGAAGACCTGCTGCGGGGTGGGCTCACGGCTGGGCAGGCGCTCGGCCGCGTCCTCACCGAGGGCGTCGAAGCGGATGCGCTGCTTGCGCCGGACCATGTCCAGGAAGAGGTTGGTGGTGATGCGGTGCAGCCAGCCCTCGAAGGTCCCCGGAGAGTACGTCGACAGGGAACGGAAGACGCGGACGAAGACCTCCTGGGTCAGGTCCTCGGCGTCGTGCTGGTTGCCCGTGAGGCGGTAGGCGAGGCGGTAGACCCGGCCGCTGTGCGTGCTGACGATCTCCTCCCACGTGGGCGGAGTCCATGCCTGCCCGTCCGCGTCGGTGGTGAAGGTCGCGGTCTGGGTGTCGCCAGCGGCGAAGCCGGTGGCGTGGCTGTCAGCAGCAGTGTCGTTCACGGATTTCGGCCTCCCTGCCGATCCGAGGAAGCGCCGTAGCACTCCTCCCCGATCCACAGGCGCAGCCGCACCTCCCCTGTCGGCTCTGGTGGTGTCCAGTGGAGTCCCTACCATAGCCACCTCGCCCGTTAGCTCCGGATAAGCGGTTTTACGAGAATTTGATACGCGCTGATACGGCTCATACGGCTGCGTCAGCATGTGCTCGGCGTCCTGTTCCACCTCTTACCCCCCGTCGCGTCCCGGGCCACCGGCTCATCCCTTTAAACGCCCGGTCCCATCTGCGGGTTCCCGGGCCCAACGGATACAGTCACGCCGAGGCATCCAGTGGGGGACGGGAGAGGGTCATTACCGGCAACCGGCAGACGAGCTGGGCGTTCGCCGACGCCTTTGTCGCCGAGGACGAAGCGCTGCGCTGGGCCCGTGACCGGGCCCGGGAGGCAGGGCTGCGCTCGGTGTCGCCCGGCGCGGGCGCCGCGCTGCGACTGCTCGCCGCCTCCGTGGACGCGAAGGCGGTCGCGGAGATCGGCACCGGCTGCGGGGTGTCCGGGATCCATCTGCTGCACGGGATGCGCCCGGACGGGGTGCTCACCACGGTCGATCCGGAGCCGGAGCACCAGCAGTTCGCGCGGCAGGCGTTCCGGGCCTGCGGCTTCGCCAGCAACCGCGCACGGTTCATCCCCGGCCGCGCCCTGGAGGTGCTGCCGCGGCTCGCGGACGCCGGCTACGACCTCGTGTTCTGCGACGGGGACCGGCAGGAGTACTCGGACTACCTCGCTGAATCGTTGCGCCTGCTGCGACCGGGGGGCCTGGTGGTCTTCGAGGGAGTCTTCGCCAACGGCCGTACGGTCGACTCGGGGCCGCAGCCGACCGAGGTGCTGCGGCTGCGGGAGCTGCTGCGCACGGTGCGCGAGAGTCAGGAGCTGGTGACGTCGCTGCTGCCGGTGGGCGACGGGCTGCTGTGCGCCGTCAAGCGGTGACGGCGGCGGCGCCGTCGTACCGCACCCCGCACATGCAGTTGCCCCGGCACCGCACGCACCTACGCGTACGACGCCGGGGCAACCGCAAGGACAAGATCGTCAGCGCGTCAGACGGTGACCTTCTCAAGGGCCTCGCCGAGCGCCTTGGCCTCGTCGGGGGTCAGCTCGACGACGAGTCGACCGCCGCCTTCGAGCGGAACGCGCATGACGATGCCCCGCCCCTCCTTGGTCACCTCGAGCGGGCCATCGCCCGTCCGCGGCTTCATGGCCGCCATGCTCGTTCCCCTTCCTGAAACCAGCTCATCGTCTGCCGACGGCCCCCTGGCAGGGCATCCACGGTCCGGAACGGACATGTGACACCGGCATCGAACACATTGCTTCCCAGCCATTATCCCGCATCCCAGGACCCGATGACCAACATCAGTCGGCATCGCTTGGGCAACGCGCGCGAGCAAAACCACTCAATTCGGCGATGTGACTGCGATACTGCTCCGCCGCCCGGACACCCCCCGGCCGACTCCGCTCCGATTTTCTTTGACGCAGGTCACACGTCCGGTCCGGCCCCTGGACCGCGATCTCCGCCATGCTGTCCTTCGGACAGCGACGTACTGAGCGGTACGTCACCAGCCGCGACACCAGAGGGGATGCCACATGGCCGACACCGTGCTCTACGAGGTGAGCGACGGACTCGCGACGATCACGCTGAACCGCCCCGAGGCGATGAACGCGCTGAACATCGCGACCAAGGTCGCTCTGCGGGAGGCGGCGCAGTCCGCGGCCGGGGACACCGCCGTACGGGCGATCCTGCTGACCGCCGCGGGCGACCGGGCCTTCTGCGTGGGCCAGGACCTCAAGGAGCACATCGGGCTGCTCGTCTCCGACCGGGAGACCGGGTCCCGGCAGACGATGAGCACGGTCAAGGAGCACTACAACCCGATCGTGAAGGCCCTTGCCGGGGCACCGAAGCCGGTGGTCGCCGCGGTGAACGGGGTGGCGGCCGGGGCCGGCTTCGGCTTCGCGCTCGCCGCGGACTACCGGGTGGTGGCCGACTCCGCGGCCTTCAACACCTCCTTCGCGGGTGTCGCCCTGACCGCGGACTCCGGCATCTCCTGGACGCTGCCGCGGGTCGTCGGCCCGGGCCGCGCCGCCGACCTGCTGCTCTTCCCGCGCAGCATCAGCGCCCAGGACGCGCTGGAGCTGGGCATCGCCAACCGGGTGGTGCCCGCCGCCGAACTGCGCGCCGAGGCGGAGAAGGTGGCGCGGGCGCTGGCCGAGGGGCCGACCGTGGCGTACTCGGCGATCAAGGAGGCGATGGCCTACGGGATGACGCACTCCCTCGCCGAGACGCTGGAGAAGGAGGACGAGCTGCAGGCGCGGGCGGGACAGTCCGAGGACCACACGATCGCGGTGCAGGCGTTCGTGAACAAGGAGAAGCCGAAGTATCTGGGCCGCTGAGTCGGCCTGCGGGCCGGCGGGGGTGCATGCTCCCGGGGGCTGCGCCCCCAGCCCCCCGTCGGCCTTGCGGCCTCATCCTCAAACGCCGGACGGGCTGTTTCGGCTGACGCACGCTTCCAGATGGTCGTTGACCAGCCCGCACGCCTGCATCAGGGCGTACGCCGTGGTCGGGCCGACGAATCTGAGGCCGCGCTTCTTGAGCGCCTTGGACAGGGCCGTGGACTCCGGGGTGACCGCGGGGACGTCGGACAGGGTCTTCGGCGCGGGGCGGCCGGACGGGTCGGGGGCGTGGGACCAGATCAGGTCGTCCAGGTCGCCCTCCGCCCAGTCGGCGAGCACGCGCGCGTTGGCGAGTGTCGCGTCGACCTTGGCGCGGTTGCGGATGATGCCCGGGTCGGCCAGCAGCCGCTCGCGGTCCTCGTCCGTGAACACGGCGACCTTCTCGATCCGGAAGCCGGCGAAGGCCGCCCGGAAGCCGGGGCGGCGGCGCAGGATCGTGATCCAGGACAGGCCCGACTGGAAGGCCTCCAGGCTGAGCCGCTCGAAGAGGGCGTCGTCGCCGTGGACGGCACGGCCCCACTCCTCGTCGTGGTACGAGACGTAGTCCTCGGTGGACAGGGCCCAGGGGCAGCGCAGCGCGCCGTCGGGCCCGGCGAGGGCCGCTCCGTCGCTCATCGCTGCTCCTCCTCCCGGCCGGGCTTGTCCAGCCGGGCGTGCGCGGCGGCGCGGGCGCCGGCCAGGGCGGACTCCAGGTCGGCGATTCGGGCGTCCCGCTCGGCCAGTTCCGCGCCGAGGCGGCCGAGCGCGTCGTCCACGTCGGCCATGCGGTAGCCGCGCGGGGCCAGCGGGAAGCGCAGGCTCTCCACGTCCGCCCTGTGGACCGGGCGGTCCGCGGGCAGCGGGTCCTGCAGCCGCTCCGGGGCCACCTCGGGCAGCGGGCCGCTCTCGCCACCGCCCACCACGGCGAGTGTCACCGCGGCCACCACGACAGCGAGGGCGACGACCAGGAACAAGAACATAACCATCGCTAGAGGTCCCCACGCTCGATGTGCCGGAAGCCGAATCTCTCAGGACCGATCGTGCCATGCGAGTCTGACAGTTAGGGTCGCAGGCGGCTGTACTGCGGAAAGTACTAGGAGAGGTCACAGCGGATGCTCAGGCTGGGCAGGCGGGAATTCGGGCCGCACGAACCGGTGATCATGGCGATCGTGAACCGGACCCCGGACTCCTTCTACGACCAGGGGGCCACGTTCCGCGACGAGCCGGCGCTCGCACGCGTGGAGCGGGCGGTGGCCGAGGGCGCCGCGATCATCGACATCGGCGGGGTGAAGGCCGGGCCGGGCGAGGAGGTCACGGCCGAGGAGGAGGCGCGGCGGACGGTCGGTTTCGTCGCGGAGGTACGGCGGCGCTTCCCGGACGTGATCATCAGTGTGGACACGTGGCGGGCGGAGGTCGGCGAGGCGGTGTGCGACGCCGGGGCGGATCTGCTGAACGACGCGTGGGGCGGGGTGGACCCGGGGCTGGCGGAGGTTGCCGCGCGGTACGGGGTGGGGCTGGTGTGCACGCACGCGGGAGGTGTGCAGCCGCGCACCCGGCCGCATCGGGTGACGTACGACGACGTCGTGGACGACATCCTGAAGGTGACCCTGGGGCTTGCGGAGCGGGCGGTGGCGCTGGGGGTGCCCCGGGAGTCGGTGCTGATCGATCCGGGGCACGACTTCGGGAAGAACACGCGGCACAGTCTCGAGGCGACGCGGCGGCTGGACGAGATGGTCGCCACGGGGTGGCCGGTGCTGGTGTCCCTGTCCAACAAGGATTTCGTGGGGGAGACGCTGGACCGGCCGGTGAAGGAGCGGTTGCTGGGGACGCTGGCCACGACGGCGGTGTCGGCGTGGCTGGGGGCGCAGGTGTACCGGGTGCATGAGGTGGCCGAGACACGGCAGGTGCTGGAGATGGTGGCGACGATCGCCGGGCACCGCCCGCCTGCGGTGGCTCGGCGGGGTCTGGCCTGAGCACACGGGGGCTCCGCCCCCTGGACCTCCCCCCGCCCACCCACATCACCGGTCCCGGCCGGCTGGTCGGCCGGCTGACTGACTGGCTGACTGACTGGCTGACTGGCTGGCTGGCAAAAACACCGCCCCACCCAGCCCCCGGTCTCAGCCCCACCCCCCACCCCCCGCCCCGCAAAGCCCCGCCCCCTCCCGGCCCGCCGAGCCCGGGGGCTCGCTTCTCGGCTCGGCGAGGCGGGCGGGAGGTGGATGGGTGGGAAAGGTACCGAGCCCCTGCCCTCGAGCTCGGCGAGGCGGGTGGGTGGATGGATGGGACAAGGGGCGGTTAGCGGGCCGCCTCCTTGGAGACCAGGGCCACCGCCTCCTCCACGTCGTCCGTGACATGGAACAGCAGCAGATCCTTCTCGGCCGCCTTGCCCTGGGCCACCAGCGTGTTCTTCAGCCAGTCCACCAGCCCGCCCCAGTACTCGCTGCCGAACAGCACGATCGGGAAGCGTGTGACCTTCTGGGTCTGGACCAGGGTGAGAGCCTCGAAGAGTTCGTCGAGGGTGCCGAGGCCGCCCGGGAGGACGACGAAGCCCTGTGCGTACTTCACGAACATCATCTTCCGGACGAAGAAGTACCGGAAGTTCAGGCCGATGTCGACGTACGGGTTCAGCCCCTGCTCGAAGGGCAGCTCGATGCCGAGGCCGACCGAGATGCCGCCCGCCTCGCACGCCCCCTTGTTGGCCGCCTCCATGGCGCCCGGCCCACCGCCGGTGATCACCGCCCAGCCGGCCTCCACGAGCCCCCGGCCGAGCCGCACCCCCGCGTCGTACTCCGACGAGTCCACGGGCGTACGCGCCGACCCGAACACGCTGATGGCGGGCGGGAGTTCGGCGAGGGTGCCGAAGCCCTCGATGAACTCCGACTGGATGCGCAGAACCCGCCAGGGGTCCGTGTGGACCCAGTCCGAGGGGCCGCCCGCGTCGAGCAGCCGCTGGTCGGTCGTGCTCGGCGTGACCTGACCGCGCCGTCGGAGGACCGGTCCGAGCCGCTGCTCGTCCGGCGGCTGCTTCTTCCCCTCGGGGTTTCCGGTAGCCATGTGCGCTCCCTCCGCTTGCCGGTAGTTCGACCTCAGCCTAGATCTACGCGGGTTACGGAGGGGGGACGTGAGCATGTCCGCCGTGAAGCGCCGTACGGGATCCTTACGCCGTCAGCCAGTTCCGCAGGCGCTCCTCGCCCGCGAGGATCTTCGCCACTTCGACCCTTTCGTCCCGCTTGTGCGCCAAGTGCGGATTGCCCGGTCCGTAGTTGACTGCGGGGATACCGAGCGCGGAGAAGCGGGAGACGTCCGTCCAGCCGTACTTGGGCATCGGGGTGCCGCCCACCGCCTCGATGAAGGCCGCCGCGGCCGGGTGGGAGAGGCCGGGCAGCGCGCCGGGGCTGTGGTCGTCGACCACGAACTCGCTCACCCCGCAGTCCGCGAACACCTCGCGGACGTGGGCGACGGCCTCCTCCTCGGTGCGGTCGGGGGCGTAGCGGAAGTTGACCGTGACCACGCACTCGTCCGGGATGACGTTGCCGGCCACTCCCCCGGAGATGCCCACCGCGTTCAGGCCCTCGCGGTACTCCAGGCCGTCGATGACCGGCCACCGGGGCTCGTAGGCGGCCAGCCGGTCGAGGATGGGGGCCGCCGCGTGGATGGCGTTGGAGCCCATCCAGCCGCGCGCCGAGTGGGCCCGCTCGCCCGTGGTCTTCAGCAGCATCCGCAGGGTTCCCTGGCAGCCGCCCTCGACCTGCCCGTCGGAGGGCTCCAGCAGGACCGCGAAGTCGCCCTGCAGCCACTCCGGGTGGACCTCGGAGACGTGCTTGAGGCCGTTGAGCTCGGCGGCGACCTCCTCGTTGTCGTAGAACACGAAGGTCAGGTCCCGGTTGGGGGCGGGGACCGTCGCCGCGATGCGCAGCTGGACGGCCACGCCGGACTTCATGTCGCAGGTGCCGCAGCCCCACAGCACGCCGTCCTCGTCCAGCCGCGAGGGCACGTTGCCGGCGATCGGCACCGTGTCGATGTGGCCGGCCAGGACGACCCGCTCCGCGCGGCCCAGGCCCGTCCGGGCGACCACGTTGTTGCCGTACCGCTCGACTGTCAGGTGCGGCAGGGCGTGCAGGGCGGCCTCGATCGCGTCCGCGAGGGGCTTTTCGGTACCGCTCTCGGAGGCGAAGTCGACCAGCTGCGCAGTGAGCGCGGCGGCGTCCAGCGTGAGGTCAAGCGAGGTGTCGGCCATGGCTCCGACCCTAGCGCGCGGCCGGCGGGGCCCGGGGCAGCGCGGCTCCAAGGACCGGGCGCGAGGGGCGCGCAGGGCTCCAGTACCTTGTACGCGTGCCAGAGCCGTCCCCCACTCGCCCCAAGCGCCGCGGCCGCCTCCTGCGTATCAGTGCGGCGCTGTTGGTCCTGTCCGCCGTCGCCGCCTACCTGGTGGTGCAGTACGTCGCCGGGGGCGGGGGTGCGCCCGGGTGCAAGGTGATCTCCGGCACGGGCGACGGGACGTCGTACGAGTTCACGCCCGAGCAGGCGGCGAACGCGGCGACGATCGCCGCCGTCGGCAGCGGGCGGGGCATGCCCGAGCGCGCGGTGTCCATCGCGCTGGCCACCGCCCTGCAGGAGTCGGGGCTGCGCAACATCGAGCACGGCGACCGGGATTCCCTGGGCCTGTTCCAGCAGCGGCCCTCGCAGGGCTGGGGCACCGAGCAGCAGATCATGGACCCGGACTACGCGGCGGGCATCTTCTACGCGCACCTGGCGAAGGTGCCGAACTACACCGACCTGCCGCTGACGGTGGCCGCCCAGCGGGTGCAGCGCAGCGGTTACCCGGAGGCGTACGCGAAGCATGAACCCGACGCCACGCTCCTTGCGGCGGCCCTGACCGGGCGCGCGGCGGCCACGCTGACCTGCGACGGGCGCCAGGAGCGCACGGCGACGGCGACCGGCCCCGACGCGGTACGGGCCGCGCTGGTACGGGACTTCGGGCGGGATGCGCTGCAGGAGACCGGCGCGGAGGTGGGCGGCACCGCGGTGCCCTCGCCCTCGCCGTCCCCGAGCGTGACGGCGACCGCGCACGGGCGGACGGTGACCGTGCCGGTGCCCGAGGGCACGAAGACGGATGCGACCGGGCGCGGGGAGCGGGAGCGGGGCTGGCAGCTGGCGCACTGGGCCGTCGCCAACTCCTCGGGGCTGCACATCGACCGGGTGGTGTACGCGGGCCGGGAGTGGACCGGGAGCGACGGCGAGTGGCACACGGCCGGCTCGCAGGGGGCCGGTGGTGCGGAGGTGTCCGCGGGGGCGGTCCGGATCGTGACCGGACAGTAGTACGGGCCCTCACCCGGCGGGGTTGCGCGGCCTCGGGACGGGCGCGTTTCCCCGGGAATTTCGGCATGTTGGCGAAATCCCCGGCAAGTCAAGGGCCGTAAGGATTCTGCATGATCTTGGACGGGCTCCCTTTGCCCGTTTTTATCCACAACCGATAATGCGATGCGTTACCCATTCTTTACCTTCGACGTCCGCAACCTTCGTCGGCTTCGAGCGGTAGTCACGGCGTCCGAGACCGGACACCACCACCGCAATCTCCCGTCGAATGGAGCATCATGTCCCTCCCTCTGACCCGCCGGATCGCCCGTGCCGCGCTGATCGTCGCAGCAGGAGCGGCTGCCGGGGTCGGTGCGGCCGGCTCTGCCGGCGCGGCCACTAACCTGCCGGCGACCACCCCGGAATTGAGTGGTCTGACCGCCCTGGACACGGCGAACGCCGGCACCGCCGTCGACGGTGCGACGACGCACGTCACCGGCGTCGCGGGTGACGCGAGCACCCAGGCGGTCAAGAAGGCGGTCCCGACCGTGAGCAAGACCGCCGGCGGTGCCGCGAAGAAGGCGACGCCCACCGTGCAGAAGACCGCGGGGACTGCGGTCGGGACCGTGGGGAGCACCCTCGGGGAGACCGCGGCCACCGCGACCAAGAGCGGCCTGTCGACGGGCTCCATCGGCAAGGGCGGGCTGCCGGTGAACGGCGTGGCGCCGCTGGCCGGCTGAGCTCGGCCGTTGCTGACCTGACGGCGACGGGGTCCGGGGAGTTCCCTGGACCCCGTCGCTCTGTGTCCGGCCGTTGTGCGTGGCGGATCCGGCGCTTGCGCGTGGCGGATCCGGCGGTTGCGCCTGGCGGGCGCCGACGGGCGCCCGCCCGTGCCCCCGGACCGTGGCCTGCGCCCCGAGGCGGGCCTACGCCCCGAGGCGGGCCTACGCCCCGAGGCGGGCCACCGCCGCCCGCACCCGTTCGTCCGTCGCCGTGAACGCCACGCGCACGAACCTCTCGCCCGCCTCGCCGTAGAAGTCGCCGGGGGCGACCAGGATGCCCAGGTCGGCCAGGTGGGCGACCGTGGACCAGCAGGACTCGTCGCGGGTGGCCCACAGGTAGAGGCTGGCCTCGCTGTGCTCGATGCGGAAGCCGTGGCCCACGAGGGCATCGCGCAGGAGCGCACGGCGGGCCGCATAGCGCTCGCGCTGGACGTGGACGTGCTCGTCGTCGCCCAGGGCCGCCACCGCCGCCGCCTGCGTCGGCGCCGAGGTCATCATGCCGCCGTGCTTGCGGATCTCCAGCAGGGGGCCGAGGACGGCCGGATCGCCCGCCAGGAAGGCCGCACGGTAGCCGGCCAGGTTCGAGCGCTTGGAGAGGGAGTGGACGGCCACGATGCCGTCGTAGGAGCCACCGTTGACGTCGGGGTGCAGGACCGAGACCGGGTCGGCCTCCCAGCCCAGCTCCAGGTAGCACTCGTCGGAGAAGAGCAGCACGCCGTGCTCGCGGGCCCAGGCGACGATCTCCGTCAGTTCCTGCTTGCCCAGCACCCGGCCGGTGGGGTTGGAGGGCGAGTTCAGCCAGAGGAGCTTCAGGTTCGCCGGGTCCAGCTCGCGCGGATCGTCGTAGACCTCGTGGTCGGCGCGGGCCAGGCGGGCACCGACCTCGTAGGTCGGGTAGGCCAGGCGAGGGTGAGCCACCCTGTCGCCCGGGCCGAGGCCCAGCTGGGTCGGCAGCCAGGCCACCAGCTCCTTGGAGCCGACGATCGGCAGGACGTGGCGGTCGGTGACCTCGCGGGCGCCCAGGCGGCGCTCCAGCCAGCCGGTGATCGCGGCACGCAGTGCGGGGGTGCCCCACACCGTCGGGTAGCCCGGGGAGTCGGCCGCGTCGATCAGGGCCTTCTGGACCAGCTCGGGGACCGGGTCGACCGGGGTGCCGACGGAGAGGTCGACGATGCCGTCCGGGTGGGCCGCGGCCGTCTTCTTGTACGGCTCGAGCTTGTCCCAGGGGAAGGTCGGTAGGCGGTCGGAGACTGCGGACACGGGATCTTGCTCCCTTTCGTCGGTACGGCAAGCGCCTCTTCGCCTGCACGGCAAACGCCTCGGTCCCGTACGACGGTGATCAGGTGATCGGGC
>NZ_JBFAET010000093.1:0-35220 GCF_040642095.1 Streptomyces sp. NPDC020362 | reverse complement strand
CTGGGGAAGCCCGGCCGGGGCTTTCGTATGGCCCGACTGCGTGATCCGCATGTGATTTCTGTCTCTTTTGCGTCCATTTGCCGGTATTCGGCGGTGAGGTCATCGTGGGAGGGACGTGATGGCACCGACCCATCGGAGGAAGCGGATGTACGTCGTGAAGAGCCCGTTGTCCGACGGCGACCTCAAGATCGTGTCCGAGGCGCTGCAGGGCGCCCTCCTGGACCTGGTGGACCTCTCGCTGGTGGCCAAGCAGATCCACTGGAACGTCGTCGGACCTCGCTTCCGCTCCATCCACCTCCAGCTCGACGAGGTCGTCGCCTCCGCGCGCACCCACTCCGACACGGTCGCCGAGCGGGCGTCGGCGCTGGGGGTCCCGCCCGACGGGCGCGCGGCCACGGTGGCCTCCGGCAGCGGAATCGGGAACACCCCGGCGGGCTGGATCAAGGACACGGACGCGGTCCGGGCGATGGTGGGCGCCCTCGGTGCGGTGATCACCGGGATGCGGGAGCGGGTGAACGCGACCGGCGAGGCGGACCCCGTCTCGCAGGACATCTTCATCGGGATCACGGCGGACCTCGAAAAGCATCACTGGATGTTCCAGGCGGAGAACGCGTAAGGGAGGCGGCCGGAGGACGGGTGTCCGGTGTCGGTTCGGCGCCCGGGGCCGGGCTTTCCGTCCGGGGGCTGCCGTCCCCCGGGCCCTGCCGTCGGCCTTCGGCCTTGTCCACTAGTGCCGTACGGGCTCGTGCGGTCCGGCGTTGCATCTGTGAGCCCTCGGTGCGCCTTTCGCGCGGGGCGCATGGCGTTCTAGCGTCCGGCTGGAGGTGGCGGCCATGGTGAGGCGGGTGGTGCGCTGGGGGGCTGCGCTCGGATTCGGTGTGGTGTGGTGGTGGGCCGTGCTGCGGCTGGCGTTCGCGGACGGCGCGGGCGTGCTCGAAGGGGCCGTCGCGGTCGGCGGGTGGGGGCTGAGTCTGCTGCCGGTGCACTGTGTGCCCAAGGGGCGGGCGGAGGGGGCCGTGGAGGCGGGGAGGTGGTCGGCCGCCTGGCAGGCCGGCGACGCTACCAGGGCATCGCCACACCCCCGTTCGGGCGCAGGATCTGACCCGTCGTGAACGCCGACGCGTCCGACGCCAGATAGAGCACCGCGTGCGCGACGTCCTCCGGCTCGCCGACCCGGCCCAGTGGTGACATCCGGGCCATCCGGGACTCGGTGTGTGCCTGTGCCTCCCGGTCGTGGCGGTCGGTCATGGGGGTGCGGACCCAGCCAGGCGCGACCGCGTTGACCCGGATGCCGTGCCGGCCGACCTCGGAGGCCAGCGTCTTCGTCAGCTGCACCACGGCCGCCTTCGCCGCGCCGTAGCAGAGCAGCCCGGGGCCGCCGGTGTCGACCGCGCCGGACGCCATGGTCACGATGCTGCCGCGGGTGCCGTGGGCGAGCATCGTCCGGGCCGCCTCCTGACAGGCGTACAGCACGCCCTTGAAGTTGACGTCCAGTACCCGGTCGAGGTCCTCGTCCCGGGTTTCCAGGACCGGGCTGCTGTGCATGATCCCGGCGATCGCCGCCAGCACGTCCAGGTGCTCGCAGGAGCGCACGGCCGCGCCGAGTCCGGTCCGGTCGGTGACATCGAGGACGTGGGTGCGGGCGGTGCCGCCGCGGTCCTCGATCAGCTTGGCGGTGCCGTGCAGTCCGTCCGCGTCCCGGTCGGCGCAGTGCACCGTCGCGCCCGCCTCGGCCAGCAGCACGGCCGAGGCCCTGCCGATGCCGCCGGCGGCTCCGGTGACGAATGCGGTGCGTCCGGTGAGGTCGTACGCCGTGAGGGGCATACAGGGACGGTACGAGCGGATCTGACGGTCCGTCAATTAGCTGGACGGGGGCGGCGGGTGCGCCGCTGCTGCGGTGCTCCCGGCGTCGGCGCCGGGCCCGTCTGGCAGGCCGGGCACCAGTAGGTGGGGCGCTCCTGGGAACCGTCGCCCTGGTCGGCCACCCGGACCGAGGTGCGGCAGCGCAAGCAGGGCCGGGGTGCGCGGCCGTACACGAAGAGGTCCTGGCGGTGCACGCCCGTGGTCTGGCGCACCGGGCGGTCGCGGTTGGCCTCCAGCAGCCTCTTGGCGAGGGCGGGCAGCCGGGCGGCGCGGTCCGCGGGCAGGGCCCCGACCGGCAGCCAGGGAGTCACGCCCAGCAGGAAACACAGCTCGCTCTTGTAGATGTTGCCGATGCCGGCCAGATTGCGCTGGTCCAGCAGGGCCTCGCCGAGCGGGCGGGCGGGGTCCGCGAGGAGGTTCTCCAGGGCACGCTCGGGGTCCCAGTCCGGCCCGAGCAGGTCGGGGCCGAGGTGCCCGACGACGCGCTCCTCCTCACCGGTGCGCAGGAACTCCAGCACCTGGAGGCGGTAGCCGACGGCCGTGCGGTCCGCGGTGCCGAGGATCGCACGGATCTGGTGCGCCGGTCCGCCCCGCCAGCGCTCCTGCGTGCCGTACACCTTCCAGGCGCCCTCCATGCGCAGGTGGGTGTGGAGGGTCAGGCCGCCCTCGAAACGGGTGAGCAGATGTTTTCCGCGCGGGGTGGTGCTCAGGACCGTACGGCCGGTGAGGTCGACCGTCGCGTATTTCGGCACCCGGAAGTCGCTGCGGGTCAGCACCTTTCCCGCGAGGGCCTCGTGCAGCCGCCGCGCGGCCTGCCAGACCGTGTCACCTTCGGGCATGCGTCCAGGGTGCCACGGTGGGGTGGGGCCCGGCGGGCCCTGATCAGGCTCTCAGGCGCAGGCCACGGGGGGTCGCGATGAAGCCCGCTCCCTCCAGAAGAGTGCCCAGCGGAGAGGTCAGAGCCTGGGCGCCGTTGACCCGCTCCACCGTGACCGTGCCCAGGGAGCCCGCACGGGCGGCCGCGGCCAGGGCCTCGGCCGCCGTCCGCAGACGTGGATCGTCGGTGGCGGCGGCGTCCGGCGCCGAGGGCCAGGCCAGCAGCGTCTTGCCGCCGCGCTCCATGTAGAGCGTCAGCTCGCCCTCCACCAGCACGACGAGAGAACCCGCCTTGCGGCCCGGCTTGTGTCCGGCCCCCGTCGGCGGCTCGGGCCAGGGCAGGGCCGCTCCGTAGGCGTTGGCAGGGTCGGCCGCGGCCAGGACCACGGCCCGGGGGTCGGGGGCCGAAGGGCCCGTACGCCGGTCGCCGAAGCCGCGGTACGCCGACGAGCCGTAGGGGGCGGCGGAGCCCCCGCCCCGGGGCCCGCCGTAGCCGGGGGAGGCGAAGGGGCCGTCGGCCGGAGCCAGGTCGCGGGGCGAGACGTAGTCGCCCCGGGTGCCGGGACGCTCCTTCGACGGCCGGCCGCAGTCGCCGGGGCCCGCCGGCGGCCAGATGAAGTCGTCGTCCAGGCCCGGGTGGGCGAACGCGCCCTCCACCGGGTCGAAGCCGTTCGGGGTGGTGTGGCCGCCGTCGAGGAAGAGCGAGGGGTCTGCGCCCCCGCTGCCGAAGGCGTCCGGGAGACCCGGGGCGGGAAGGTCCGCGCCGCGTTCACGGGCGTTGGACACCGCACGGAGGCGATCGACGGCCCCGTCCATCGCGAACTGGGCGGCGCCCAGGCCCTCGACCACATAGCCGCGCCTGGCCTGACCGCTGTCCTCGAAGGCGGACAGCACGCGGTACACCGCCGAGAAGCCGCCCTCCACGCCCTCAGCGGCGACCGCTCCCCGCGTGACCACGCCGTGCCGGTCGAGGAGGGTGCGAGCCCGGCCGTGGGCGCGCACGGTCGCGTCCGGTTCGGGCGCGGGAAGCAGCGACCAGCGGCCAGCCACCGTCGGCGGACCGGTCCGGGAGGCGGTGCGGGCGGCGGCGGTCAGCGAGCCGTAGCGCCCGCGCGGGACGGCGCGCTTGGCGCGGTGGGCCGTCGAGCCCGCCGTGCGGCCCGAGCCCAGCAGGGAGCGCATCGGGGCGAGCGTGTCGTTGGTGAGCCGTCCCGACCACGCCAGGTCCCACAGGGCGTCGGCCAGTTGGGGATCGGTGACGTCGGGGTGCGTGGTGGCGCGGACCTGGTCGGCGATCTGCCGGAAGAACAGGCCGTAGCCGCCGGAGAGCGCGGACAGGACGGACTCGTGCAGCGCGGTCGGTTCCAGGGGATGCGGTGTCGGCAGCAGCAGCGGGGCCGCGTCCGCCAGGTAGAGGGAGACCCAGCCGTCCTTGCCGGGCAGGGCACCCGCTCCGGCCCACACCACCTCGCCCGCTGCGGTCAGTTCGTCGAGCATCGCCGGCGTGTAGTCGGTGACGCGGGAGGGCAGGACCAGCTTCTCCAGCGCGGAGGCGGGTACGGAGGCCCCCTGCAACTGCTCGACGGCGCGCACCAGTCCGTCGAGGCCGCGCAGTCCGTGGCCCTTGCCGATGTGCTGCCACTGCGGCAGGAACTGGGCGAGAGCAGCCGGCGGCACGGGCTCCACTTCGTGCCGCAGGGCTGCAAGCGAACGGCGGCGCAGCCGGCGCAGCACGGCCGCGTCGCACCACTCCTGGCCGATGCCCGCCGGATGGAACTCGCCCTGTACGACCCGGCCGCCCGCGGCGAGCCGGTGCAGGGCGCCCTCGGTGACCGCCACGCCCAGACCGAAGCGTGCCGCGGCGGTGACCGACGTGAAGGGGCCGTGGGTGCGGGCGTAGCGGGCGAGGAGGTCGCCGAGCGGGTCCTTGACCGGCTCGGTGAAGGCCTCGGGCACGCCGACCGGCAGCGCCGTGCCGAGCGCGTCGCGCAGCCGGCCCGCGTCCTCGACGGCCGCCCAGTGGTCCTGGCCCGCGATCCGGACCCTGATGGCCCGGCGGGCGGCGGCCAGCTCCCGCGCCCACCGCGGTTCCGCGCCCCGCCCGGCCAGCTCGGCGTCGGTCAGCGGGCCGAGCAGGCGCAGCACGTCCGCGACGCCCTCCACGTCCTTGACCCGGCGGTCCTCCGTCAGCCACTGCAGCTCGCGCTCCAGCTCGGCGAGCACCTCCGCGTCGAGCAGCTCGCGCAGCTCCGCCTGGCCCAGCAGCTCGGCCAGCAGCCGGGAGTCCAGGGACAGCGCGGCGGCCCGGCGCTCGGCGAGCGGGGAGTCGCCCTCGTACAGGAACTGGGCGACGTACCCGAACAGGAGGGAGCGGGCGAACGGGGACGGCTCCGGCGTGGTGACCTCGACGAGGCGGACCTTGCGGGACTCGATGTCTCCCATCAGCTCCACGAGCCCGGGGACGTCGAAGACGTCCTGGAGGCACTCGCGGACCGCCTCCAGGACGATCGGGAACGAGCCGAACTCGCTCGCCACCTGCAGCAGTTGGGCCGCGCGCTGGCGCTGCTGCCACAAGGGGGTGCGCTTGCCGGGGTTGCGGCGCGGCAGCAGCAGCGCGCGGGCGGCGCATTCGCGGAACCGGGAGGCGAACAGGGCCGAGCTGCCTACCTGGTCGGTGACCGTCCGGTCGACCTCGCCCTTGTCGAAGGCGACGTCCGCCGCACCGACCGGCGCCTGCTCGCTGTCGTACTCGGTGCCGGCCTTCATGGGGGCCTGGTCGAGCAGGTCCAGGCCCAGCAGGTCGGCGTCGGGCAGACGCAGCACGATGCCGTCGTCGGCGTGCATCACCTGCGCGTCCATGCCGTACCGCTCGGAGAGGCGGGCGCCCAGCGCGAGCGCCCAGGGGGCGTGGACCTGGGCGCCGAAGGGGGAGTGGACGACGACCCGCCAGTCGCCCAGCTCGTCGCGGAAGCGCTCGACCACGATCGTGCGGTCGTCCGGGACATGGCCGCACGCCTCGCGCTGCTCGTCCAGGTAGGACAGCACGTTGTCCGCGGCCCACGCGTCCAGGCCGGCCGCGAGCAGCCTCAGCCGGGCGTCGTCCCTGGGCAGCGCGCCGACCTCGCGCAGGAACGCGCCCACCGCGCGCCCCAGTTCGAGCGGGCGGCCCAGCTGGTCGCCCTTCCAGAACGGCAGCCGGCCCGGCACACCCGGCGCGGGGGAGACCAGCACACGGTCGCGGGTGATGTCCTCGATGCGCCAGGAACTCGTGCCCAGCGTGAAGACGTCCCCCACCCGGGACTCGTACACCATCTCCTCGTCCAGCTCGCCTACCCGGCCGCCGCCCTTCTTGGGGTCGGAACCGGCGAGGAAGACCCCGAACAGGCCCCGGTCGGGGATCGTGCCGCCGGAGGTGACGGCGAGGCGCTGGGCGCCCGGGCGGCCGGTGACCGTGCCCGCCACGCGGTCCCACACCACGCGCGGGCGCAACTCGGCGAACGCGTCCGACGGATAGCGGCCCGCGAGCATGTCCAGGGTCGCCGTGAACGCCGACTCGGGCAGCGAGGCGAAGGGTGCCGCACGGCGGACCGCGGCGAGCAGGTCGTCGAACTGCCAGGTGTCCAGTGCGGTCATGGCGACGAGCTGCTGGGCGAGCACGTCCAGCGGGTTCGCGGGGACCCTGAGGGACTCGATGGCACCGGTGCGCATCCGCTCGGTGACCACGGCCGCCTGGACCAGGTCGCCCCGGTACTTGGGGAAGACCACGCCGGTGGAGACGGCGCCCACCTGGTGTCCCGCGCGGCCCACGCGCTGGAGTCCGGAGGCCACCGAGGGCGGGGACTCGACCTGCACGACGAGGTCGACGGCACCCATGTCGATGCCCAGCTCCAGGCTGGAGGTGGCGACCACGGCGGGCAGCCGGCCCGCCTTCAGGTCCTCCTCCACGAGGGCGCGCTGCTCCTTGGAGACCGAGCCGTGGTGCGCGCGGGCGATCACCGGAGGCGCGCCCTGCGCCGCCCCCGAGCCGCCCATCAGCTCGGCAGGGGCGTGATGCTCCTCCAGAGGCTCGCCGGTCGCCCGCTCGTAGGCGATCTCGTTGAGCCGGTTGCACAGCCGCTCCGCAAGACGCCGCGAGTTGGCGAACACGATCGTGGAGCGATGGGCCTGGACCAGGTCGGCGATCCGCTCCTCCACATGCGGCCAGATCGACGGCCGCTCCGCCCCCGCGTCGCCGTCGGCCGCCGGGGAGCCGCCCAGCTCGCCCATGTCCTCGACCGGCACGACGACGGACAGGTCGAACTCCTTGCCGGATTCCGGCTGGACGATCTCCACCTTCCGGCGCGGCGAGAGATACCGGGCCACCTCGTCCACCGGGCGCACGGTCGCCGACAGGCCGATCCTGCGGGCCGGCCTCGGCAGCAGCTCGTCCAGCCGCTCCAGGGACAGCGCGAGATGCGCCCCCCGCTTGGTGCCCGCGACCGCGTGCACCTCGTCCAGGATCACCGTCTCCACGCCCGTCAGCGCGTCGCGGGTGGCCGAGGTCAGCATCAGGAACAGCGACTCGGGGGTGGTGATCAGGATGTCCGGCGGCCGGGTGGACAGGGCGCGCCGCTCGGCGGCCGGGGTGTCACCGGAACGGATACCCACCCTGACCTCGGGCTCGGGCAGGCCCAGGCGCACGGACTCCTGGCGGATACCGGTCAGCGGGCTGCGCAGGTTCCGCTCGACGTCGACCGCGAGGGCCTTGAGCGGAGACACGTACAGCACCCGGCAGCGCTTCTTCGGGTCGGCCGGAGGAGGGGAGGAGGCCAGCTGGTCCAGGGCGGCGAGGAACGCGGCCAGCGTCTTGCCCGAGCCGGTGGGGGCGACCACCAGCACGTCCGAACCCTCCCCGATGGCCCGCCACGCACCCGCCTGGGCCGCGGTGGGCGCGGAGAACGCCCCCGTGAACCAGCCGCGGGTCGCGGGCGAGAAGCCGTCGAGGGCTCGGTGTGCGGAGCTGACCATGCCTCCCATCCTGCACCCGGCCACTGACAATCGTGCTGACCTGGCACAACAGCGGGAGACAGGCCGGCGCGGGGCGGAGCGCGGGCGGGACGGACAATGGGCGTATGACGGGTTCGGGGGAGCGGGCGCGGCACTGGCGGTACGAGGAGCTGCCCGGTGTCGACCTGCTGCGTGCCCGGTACATCCGCAAGACCTTCGTCCGGCACACCCACGAGAACTTCGTGATCGCGGCCATCGCCGACGGCGTCGAGGTCTTCCACCACGGCGGCTCCGACGTGTCCGCCGGTGCCGGGGCTCTCGCGCTGGTCAATCCGGACACCCCGCACACGGGCCGGGCCGGCGTGCCCGAGGGCTGGCGCTACGGCGCGGTCTATCCGTCGCCCGAGGTGGTGGCGCGGATCGCGGCCGAGACCACCACGCTCCGCGGTACGCCCGGTTTCGTCAGCCCCGTCCTCGACGACCCGTACACCGTCCGCCTGGTCCACCAGGTGCTGCGTGCCGCCGACGAGGGCAACGCGCTCGCCGCCGACACCCTGCTGCGCGTGGCCGTGACCAGGCTGCTGCGGCTGAACGGCGGGCCGCTGCCGCAGCGGTCCACGAGGTCGGCCGGAGCGCGGACCGCCGCACGCGCGCGTGCCGTGCTCGAGGAGCGGATGGCCGCGCCGCCGACCCTGGAGCGTCTCGCCACCGACCTCGGGACCAGCCCGTTCGCCCTGCTGCGCGCGTTCCGCGACGCCTACGGCATGCCGCCGCACACCTGGCTGACCGATGCCCGGGTCCGCCGCGCGCGGCTGCTGCTGGACGCGGGGACGGCACCCGCCGAGGCGGCCGTCGCCGTCGGCTTCACCGACCAGCCCCACCTCAACCGGCACTTCACCCGGATCGTCGGCGTGCCTCCGGGCGCCTACCAGCGCGAGCGCAAGAACGTACAAGACCCGGGCCGACAACCGCCCGTACCGTCCGGGACGTGGCACACGACATAACACTCGCCGACCGGGCCGCCGACGGCACGGAAAAGCCCGACGCCGCCGTCGTACGGGACGCCCTGGGCGTCGGCGTCGCCGTAGGACTGTCCGGGTTCGCGTTCGGGGTGACCTCGGCCGGCAGTGGACTCGGGCTCCTGCAGACCTGCGCGCTCAGCCTCCTGGTGTTCACCGGCGCCTCGCAGTTCGCCCTCGTGGGCGCGCTGGCCGCCGGCGGCAACCCGTTCACGGCCGCCGCCGGCGCCTTCTTCCTGGGCGTGCGCAACGCCTTCTACGGGCTGCGGCTGTCGCAGCTGCTGGCCCTCCCGCGCGCGGTGCGGCCGTTCGCCGCGCAGTGGGTGATCGACGAGACCACGGCGGTGACCCTGGCCCAGCCGACCCGGCGTGCCGCGCGGATCGGCTTCACCGTCACCGGGCTCACCCTGTACCTGCTGTGGAACCTCACCACGCTGCTCGGCGCACTCGGCGCGAAGGCCGTCGGGGACACCGACGCATGGGGCCTGGACGCGGCCGGGCCCGCCGTCTTCCTGGCCCTGCTCGCCCCGATGCTGAAGACGGTCACCGAACGGGCGGTCGCCGGCCTCGCGGTCCTGCTGGGCCTCGGCCTGCTGCCCGTCCTGCCGGCCGGCGTACCGGTCCTGGTGGCGGCGCTGGCGGCGCCGGCCGCGCTGTTCGCCGAGGGACGGCGCAGCGGCCGCACCCGCAAGGCGGCACCGGACCGGCCGGAGGAGGACCGATGAACACCTGGATCGCGATCGGCGCGACCGCTCTCGGCTGCTACGCCGTCAAGCTCGCCGGGCTGCTCGTGCCGGCGAGCGCCGTGGAACGGCCCCTCGTCCGGCGGCTCGCCGCCCTGCTGCCCGTCGCCCTCCTGGCCGCACTCACGGCCCAGCAGACGTTCGCCGACGGGCACGCGCTCGTGCTGGACGCCCGGTCCGCCGGGCTCGGCGCGGCCGCCGTGGCGCTGGTGCTGCGCGCCCCCTTCCTGCTCGTCGTCGCCGCGGCCGTGGTGGTGACGGCGGGCGTGCGGGCGATCGGCGGGTGAGCAGGACTCGATGCGGGTGGGACGGACCCGATCGGCGGGTGAGGCGGACCCGATCAGCCCACGAAGCGGCCGTACGCCCTGAGGGTGCGCAGCGCCTCGATCGTCACGACGGGGCGCGCCTCCAGCGCGGGAGCCGGCGCCCAGCGGCGCCAGCGGACGGGCCAGCCACCGTCGTCCTGCTGCTCGGCCACGAGGAAGTCCAGAGAACGCGCCATCTCCTCGTCCGTGAACCACGCGCGCGCGAGCGACTGCGGGTCCTTCGCGAAGTCGTGCGGGAAGTGGTGCTCTCCCGGGGCGTAGCCGGCCGCGACCGGGTAGGTGTCGAGGCGGTCCGGCTCCAGCGCGGCGAGCCGCTGCTCGCGCACCAGGCGGCCGAGGCGGTCGGCGGCGGCCTGCGCGCGTGTGCGGTCGGGCGCGGAGTCCAGGAAGGCCACGGCGGCCTCCACCTCGTAGGGGTGCGACTTCTCCAGGGACTCCACCGCCTGCCAGCAGAAGTCGGTGGCCCGGAACAGCCAGGCGTGCCACACCTCGTTACGGTGCAGCAGGCCGACCACCGGCCCGGTGGCGAGCAGTTCGCTGGGAGGGTCGTCCACGATCGGCACGAACGGCGCCACCGGGTACCCGCGCTGGCTGGGATGGATCGCCGGCAGGGCGCCGTCCGCGGTGGAGACGGAGGTCAGATAGCGGCACACCCGCTCCACGCGCTGGCCGCCGCAGCGCCCGACGGCGTCCAGGACGCGCAGTGCGTGAGCGGTGTGCAGGGGCTGGCTCACGGGACCGCGCAGATCGGGCTCCAGCGCGTGGCCGTACCCGCCGTCCTCGTTGCGGTAGGCGTCCAGCGCCACCTCCACCGGATCCGCGGCGCCGTTCAGGAAGTGGTGCGCGAAGAGCCGCTGCTCCAGCACGCGCGCGGTGAGCCAGACGAACTGTTCGGCGCGGAAGAGCGGGGAGCGCGCCGGGGGCGTGGAGGGGAGCGGGGAAGCTCCTGTTTCGGACATGCGACAGACCGTAGGACGGAAAGCGGTCTCGGCAAGCGGCCCCGGGCAGGCCCCACCCCCGAGGGCGGGATACTGGAGGCATGCGGTTGACGGTCTTCTGGCAGCGGATGGCGGAACACTTCGGTACGGGGTACGCCGACACCTTCGCGCGCGATCATGTGATGACGGAGCTCGGAGGGCGCACGGTCAACGAGGCGCTGGACGCCGGCTGGGCGGCCAGGGACGTGTGGCGGGTGGTCTGCTCGGTCATGGACGTGCCGGGGGAGAACCGCTGACAGGTCGCGAAGACCCCGGGCGGCCACCGGGCTGTCGGCGGCGTGGGCGACACTGGGCCCGTGGCACCCACTGACGACATCGAGCCGGCCGCCCGGCACGCAGCGACCCCGACCGTTACGACGCCGTCCGACCGTCCCTCGGCCGACGGCGCCGCCGCGCGCATGCCCCGCTGGCTGCCGCGCGCCATGGTGCTCGCACTGTCGCTCGTCGCCGCGTTCCAGCTGGGCAGCTGGGCCTTCCACCAGCTGACCGGACTGCTGATCAACATGTTGATCGCGTTCTTCCTGGCTCTCGCCATCGAGCCCGCCGTGAGCTGGATGGCCGCCCGCGGCATGCGCAGGGGACTCGCCACCTTCCTGGTCTTCATGGGGCTGACGATCGCCGTCGCCGGCTTCGTCACGCTGCTCGGCTCGATGCTGGCCGGCCAGATCATCAAGATGGTCGAGGGCTTCCCGCAGTACCTGGACTCGGTCATCCACTGGGTCAACCAGACGTTCCGCACGGACCTCAGGCGCGTGGACGTCCAGGAGGGCCTGCTGCACTCCGACTGGCTGCGCAAGTACGCGCAGACCAGCGCAGCCGGAGTGCTCGACGTGTCCGCGCAGGTGCTCGGCGGTCTCTTCCAGCTGCTGACGGTCTCGCTGTTCTCGTTCTACTTCGCCGCCGACGGCCCCCGGCTGCGCCGTGCCCTGTGCTCCGTGCTGCCGCCCGCCCGTCAGGCCGAGGTGCTGCGCGCCTGGGAGATCGCCGTCGACAAGACGGGCGGCTACCTCTACTCGCGCGGTTTGATGGCGCTCATCTCCGGGATGGCGCACTACATCCTGCTCCAGGCCCTGGGCGTGCCGTACGCGCCCGTGCTCGGCGTCTGGGTGGGCCTCGTCTCGCAGTTCATCCCGACCATCGGCACCTACCTGGCGGGTGCGCTGCCGATGCTGATCGCGTTCACCGTGAACCCCTGGTACGCGGTGTGGGTGCTGGTCTTCGTCGTGGTCTACCAGCAGTTCGAGAACTACATGCTGCAGCCGAAGCTGACCGCGAAGTCCGTCGACATCCACCCGGCCGTCGCCTTCGGCTCGGTGATAGCGGGCACCGCGCTGCTGGGCGCGGTCGGCGCGCTGATCGCCATCCCGGCGGTCGCCACCCTGCAGGCGTTCCTTGGGGCGTACGTGAAGCGGTACGCCGTCACGGACGATCCCCGGGTGCACGGCCACCGCACCCGGGGGCCGGGCTCCGCCGGGCTGCTCACACGCATACGACGGATGGCGGTACGCAGGCCCGGTACGGAGGAGTCGTCGTCCGGCTGAAGTCACCCGCCGTGCGACGGCGCAGGGAGCGATGCAGGGAGTGGTCCCCCCCCGCACGGACCGGCGGAGCCGGGCCGGAGGCCGGGAGTCGGGAGCTGGGAGCCGGGGGAAGAAGGGGTCCGGACACCGCGAGGTGCGCTTGACACGAAAATCGAACATCCATTCTCATGGAGCCGCGGGCGAGGCTCACGACGGGGATTTCGACACGGTTCGGGTGGCGATGTCCCCTAGTTGTCCACAGGCCGGGCCGACGTCGGGGCGCATTGTCAGTGGCAGGCGTTAGCGTCTTTGACGTGAAGCGATCGACTCAAGCAAACCGGGTGGAACCCATGGCAGGAACCGACCGCGAGAAGGCGCTCGACGCCGCGCTCGCACAGATTGAACGGCAATTCGGCAAGGGCGCGGTCATGCGCATGGGCGAGCGGTCCAGGGAGCCCATCGAGGTCATCCCGACCGGGTCGACCGCGCTCGACGTCGCCCTCGGTGTCGGTGGCCTGCCGCGCGGCCGTGTCGTGGAGATCTACGGCCCGGAATCGTCCGGTAAGACGACCCTGACCCTGCACGCGGTGGCGAACGCGCAGAAGGCCGGCGGCCAGGTCGCCTTCGTGGACGCGGAGCACGCACTCGACCCGGAGTACGCGCGCAAGCTCGGCGTCGACATCGACAACCTGATCCTCTCCCAGCCGGACAACGGCGAGCAGGCGCTGGAGATCGTGGACATGCTGGTCCGCTCCGGTGCGCTCGACCTCATCGTCATCGACTCCGTCGCCGCGCTCGTGCCGCGCGCGGAGATCGAGGGCGAGATGGGCGACAGCCACGTGGGTCTGCAGGCCCGGCTGATGAGCCAGGCCCTGCGCAAGATCACCAGCGCGCTCAACCAGTCCAAGACCACCGCGATCTTCATCAACCAGCTCCGCGAGAAGATCGGCGTGATGTTCGGCTCCCCCGAGACCACGACCGGTGGCCGGGCCCTGAAGTTCTACGCCTCGGTGCGTATCGACATCCGCCGCATCGAGACCCTGAAGGACGGCACGGAGGCGGTCGGCAACCGCACCCGCTGCAAGGTCGTCAAGAACAAGGTCGCCCCGCCCTTCAAGCAGGCCGAGTTCGACATCCTCTACGGCCAGGGCATCAGCCGCGAGGGCGGTCTGATCGACATGGGCGTGGAGCACGGCTTCGTCCGCAAGGCCGGCGCCTGGTACACGTACGAGGGCGACCAACTCGGCCAGGGCAAGGAGAACGCGCGCAACTTCCTCAAGGACAACCCCGACCTGGCCAACGAGATCGAGAAGAAGATCAAGGAGAAGCTGGGCGTGGGTGTCCGGCCGGAGGAGCCCGCCGCCGAGCCGGGCGCGGACGCGGCGGTCACCACCGCGGCCGACGACGCCAAGACGGGATCCGCCCCGGCGGCCGCCAAGGCCACCAAGCCCAAGGCCGCCGCAGCCAAGAGCTGACCCGTGACACGACGAACCGACTGGGCCGAGTACGAGTACGCCACCCCCGGCGCTCCACGGGGGAGGGGCACCGGAGGCGACACGGGCTCCGCCATGGCCGGTGACGACGAGTACGGCAGCGACGGCTGCACCGAGTACGGGCGGTACGGGGACGGCGGGTCCGTGGACGGCGGTGTGCGCCCGGGCGGCGAGCCCCACGGGGGTGGCTCGTCCGGCCGTGGCTCCGGGGGACCGCGGGACGGGCGCCGGCGCGGACGTGGCCGCCGGCGGGGCGGCTTCGGGGAGCCGCCCGGTGAGGACGAAGGCGCCCCTTCCTCGTCGAGGGCCGAGCGGGGGGAGTCTTCAGGGGACCCGGCTGAGCAGGCGCGGGCGATCTGTCTGCGCCTGCTCACCGGGACCCCGCGCACGCGTAAGCAGCTTGCGGACGCCCTGCGCAAGCGGGAGGTCCCCGAGGACGTGGCCGAGGAGGTGCTGTCGCGGTTCGAGGAGGTCGGGCTCATCGACGACAGTGCGTTCGCGGACGCCTGGGTGGAGTCCCGGCACCACGGCCGGGGGCTCGCCCGTCGAGCACTCGCCAGGGAGCTGCGTACCAAGGGCGTCGACTCGGCGCTGATCGACGAGGCCGTGGGCCGGCTCGACTCCGAGCAGGAGGAGGCGACCGCCTGCGACCTGGTCGCCCGCAAGCTGCGCGCCACGCGGGGCCTCGATCGCGACAAGCGGCTCCGGCGCCTCGCCGGCATGCTCGCCCGCAAGGGCTACCCCGAGTCCATGGCTCTCCGCGTCGTCCGCCAGGCCCTGGAGGACGAGGGCGAGGACACGGAGTTCCTGGAGGGCGAGGGACTCTGACAGCCGGGCTCCCGGCGGGGGTGACGGCCCGGTCGGCGGCCACATGCCACCCGGGTTCTCGGTTCGGTGAACCGGCCGGGGACCGACGCCACTTGGCGGCATCCGCCGGTTTCTCAGGCCTGCGTCGGCTCCACCGGCAGGCCCTCCTTGTGCCACGCCTGGAAGCCGCCCACCAGGTCCGTTGCGCGGTGCAGGCCCAGTTGGTGGAGGGAGGCGGCCGCGAGGCTGGAGGCGTAGCCCTCGTTGCAGATGACGACGACGCGCAGATCGTGGCCGGTGGCCTCGGGGACGCGGTGGCTGCCCCGGGGGTCGAGACGCCACTCCAGTTCGTTGCGCTCGATGACGAGGGCGCCGGGGATCAGCCCGTCCCGCTCGCGCAGCGCCGCGTACCGGATGTCCACCAGCAGGGCCTCGCCGGTCCGCGCCGCCTCGTGCGCCTCCCGCGCCTCGATGCGCCGGTAGCCCGCGCGGACCCGCTCCAGCAGGTCGTCGATGCCGACCGGCCGCTTGGTCGTACCGCCGCTCACTGCCAGTCCTCCGGACGCTCGACCTGCTCCAGGCGCAGCACCTGGCCCGTGCGGCTGTAGCGACGGATCCGCGGCAGCGGCGGGTAGTAGGCGTGCACCGAGATCGCGTGCCGGTCGGGCGACTCGTTGAGCACCTCGTGCACATGGTGGTGGCTGAAGGAACGGCCCTGCCCGGCGGCGAGCCGGCGCTTGCGGTCCACCCCTTCGCTGAGTTCGAGGGTCTTCCAGCCGTCGGTGGGCAGCCGGGCGGCCAGCGAGTACTCCGCGAGTTCGCCCGACGCGGTGAGGAAGGCGCCGACCGAGTCGGCATGGTCGTGCCAGCCGGTTCCGGTGCCGGGCGGCCAGCCGATCAGCCAGGCCTCGCTGCCGCCGGGGCCCTCCAGCCGCACCCAGGTGCGGCCCTGCGGGTCGAGCGGGAGCGAGGCGATCAGCCGGGTGTCGGCGGCCGTGCGCCGTACGAAGTCGAGAAGGTCGGCCTGGGTCGGCACCGGGCCCGCCGCGCGCGCGGCGGGGGGCGTAGTGGGGGAGACGGAAGGGGGGGAGGCAGACACGTACACCGTCCTCAAGAGGATTCGCCGAACGGACGCACGACGGCGTCCGGAGAAAAACGGGGAGCGAATTCAGCAGGACGGGCGACACACGCAGCCCGCATAGCGGACGAGGTCCATATGGACCCTCCGCCACAGGCGCACACAGGTGTCGGTCACGATCCGGAGTACAGCATGCTGCTGCACTCCGGTCAACTCACTGTCACCATATGGACAGAGGGTGAGCGGCGTCACGGTCAGCGGGCGCCGGAGCCGGCCTCCGCCTCCTCCTTCTTCTCCTCCTGTACGACCTTCTCCTGTCTGGCGTTCTCCTGTACGGCTCTCTCCTGCTCCTGCGCGGCGCTGCCCAGCGTCGCCTCCGCCGCCGCATACAGATCGGCCGGGCGTACCCCGTTCAGCGCGGTGACCAGATGGCCGTCGGGGCGCACGAGCAGCACGCTGTGCGCCGGCGCACCCGGATACTCCTCGGCCACCAGCAGCTCGGCCGGATGCGGCAGCGCGGTCACGGCGGCCGCGAGCCGGGGCATGACCCCGGCGGACATCCAGTGCTTGCGGTCCCACACGCCCGTGCCCGGCGCGATCAGCACGACCAGCAGCGCGCCGCGGCCCAGCCGGTCGCGCAGCTGTACGAAGGAACCGTCCTCCGCGGTGACCCGCACATCGTTGACCGACGCGCCGGGTGAGGTGTCGACCGCGATCTCGCCCTCCAGCTGCCGGGGCGCGAGCGGCGAGTCGGCGTACGTCCCCTGTGCGCCGACCGGGCCGCGCCCCAGGTGGCCGTCGGCGAGCAGTGCGTCGTGGCCCCGGGCCGCGCCGGGGACGATGTGGCGCAGCCCGCCTCCACCGCGCAGCACCGGCAGCACCTGGTCGGCGGCGCGCAGCCGGGCGGCGACCACCGCGCGCCGCTCGGTCTGGTAGCTGTCGAGCAGGGCCTCGTGGTGCCCGTGGTGCCAGGCCGGGGCCAGCTTCCAGGCCAGGTTGCCGGCGTCCTGGAGGCCCTCGTCGAGCCCCTGGGTACCGAGCGCGCCGAGCAGGTGGGCCGCGTCCCCGGCGAGGAAGACCCGGCCGGAGCGCCAGCGCCGGGCCACCCGGTGGTGCACCGTGTGGACGCCGGTGTCGAGGAGGTCGTACGCCGGTGTGGTACCGCCCGTCCAGCCCGCGAGGGTCTCGCGGACCTGGGCCACCACAAGCTCGGGCGTCACCAGGTCCTTGCCCGGCGGCAGCAGCCAGTCCAGGCGCCACACGCCGTCCGGGAGAGGGCGGGCGGTCACCTCCCCGGCCGAGGGCCCCGACGACCGCCACGGCGGCATCCGGTGGAGCAACGCCTGGCGCTCCCACGGAAGGTCCACGCGCAGCGCGGCGACCGCGTGCCGCTCCACCGCCGTACGGCCCGGGAAGCGGATGTCCTGCAGTTTGCGCACGGTCGAGCGGGGTCCGTCGCAGCCGACCAGATAGCTGCCGCGCCACCAGACGCCCTGGGGGCCGCGGGTGTGCGCGGCGACGCCGGAACGCTCCTGCTCGATCGAGTCGAGCCGGCTGTCCGCGGCGACCTGGACGAGCGGCTCGTCGGCGATGGCCGCACGCAGGGCGGCGGTGAGGACGTGCTGGGCGATGTGCAGCGGGGCGCGGTCGCCCTCGCCGAAGGTGACCTCACTGATCACCTGCTTGCGCCGCACGGACCGCCATCCGGCCCAACGCACGCCGTGGTCGTCGAGCGCGACTTCGGTCAGCCGCTCCAGCAGGGCGGCCGTGTCCTCACGCAGGACGACGGTGCGCGCCGGGCGTGCGTCGTCCTTTCCCGGGCCCTCGTCGAGGACGACGGCGGGCACGTCCTGACGGGCCAGCGCAAGGGCGAGCGTGAGCCCGACGGGCCCCGCTCCGACGACGATCACCGGATCCACGACGCGGTGCCCCCTGCTCGCAGCGGTGTCCTGACGGCGGTGGGTGAACAGCAAGGTGAAGCGGGGTGCACGATCACAGAACGTATGCAACCCATTGGCAGAGTTTGCGTCAAGTGACCGGGGGCAGTGGCGATCACGCCACTGCCCCCGATGGGTCAAGCTGTTTGAGCGGTCGTCAGATCTTGCGGCCGCCGTCGTGGCCGTTGTCGTGGGGGCCGCCGACGAAGCTTCCGCTGAGGTCCAGGCCGCCGATTCCGCCCTCGGCGCCGGTCGCCGCCGTACCCGCGATGTCCGCCACGTCCTGGGCTCCGAGCACCGCCCCGGTCGACTTCTTGCGCCGCCGCAGCCGCCCCTCCAGCCAGCTCGCGAACGAGGTCACCGAGAAGTTGATGATCACGTAGATCACGGCCACGACGGTGAGGGAGGCGATGATGTTGGCGCCGTAGTAGCCGGCCATCGTGTTGGCCGAGGAGAGCAGCTCGGGGAAGGTGAGGACCGCGCCGCCGAGCGCGGTGTCCTTCACGACCACGACCAGCTGGCTGACGATCGCCGGGAGCATCGCGGTGACCGACTGGGGCAGCAGGATGAGCCGCATCACCTGACTCTTGCGCAGTCCGATCGCCAGGGCCGCCTCGGACTGGCCCCTCGGCAGGGCGAGGATGCCCGCGCGGACGATCTCCGCGAGCACCGACGCGTTGTACAGCACCAGACCGGTCACGACTGCGTAGAGCGGACGGTCGTCCGAACTGACGTCGGTGTACTCGGCGTACAGGGCGTTCCCGAAGATCATCAGGACCAGCACCGGGATCGCGCGGAAGAACTCGACGACCGCCCCGACCGGGACACGTATCCACGCGTGGTCCGAGAGGCGGGCTATGCCGAGCACCGCACCCAGCGGCAGCGCGATGACCATCGCCAGCGCCGCGGCCTTCAGGGTGTTCTGCAGACCGGGCCAGATGTAGGTCGAGTAGGCCTCGGTGCCGGTGAAGAAGGGCTTCCAGAGCACCCAGTCCAGCTGGCCCTTGTCGTCCAGGGCCTTGTACACCCACCACACGACGGCTGCGAGGGCGACCAGGAAGAGGGCCGTGTACAGGACGTTGCGCCGCTTGGCGCGGGGGCCCTGGGCGTCGTACAGGACCGAACTCATCGCTTCACCGCCACCTTCTTGCCCACCCAGCCGAGGATCAGACCGGTCGGCAGGGTCAGACAGCAGAACCCGAAGGCGATGACCGCGGAGATCAGCAGCAGCTGCGCCTCGTTCTCCACCATCTGCTTCATCAGGAGTGCCGCTTCCGTCACGCCGATCGCAGCCGCCACCGTCGTGTTCTTCGTCAACGCGATCAGTACGTTGGTCAGCGGGAGTACCGCCGCGCGGAAGGCCTGCGGCAGCACGATCAGCCCGAGCACCTGAGTGAAGCTCAGACCGATGGCGCGGGCGGCCTCCGCCTGGCCCGCCGGCACGGTGTTGATACCGGCGCGGATCGCCTCGCAGACGAAGGACGACGTGTAGACGATCAGACCGAGCACGGCCAGCCGGAAGCTGCTCGTCTCGACCACGTCGGACCCCAGGTTGATACCCAGCGTGTCCTTCAGACCGAGCGAGGCGAACAGGATGATCACCGTGAGCGGGATGTTCCGCACGATGTTCACGTAGGCGGTGGCGAAACCGCGCATCAGCGGCACCGGGCCCACCCGCATGGCGGCCAGCAAGGTGCCCCAGACCAGGGAGCCCACGGCGGACAGCAGCGTGAGCTGCACCGTTGTCCAGAAGGCGCCCAGCACGTCGTACTTGTCAAGAAAGTCGAACACGATCTCCCGCGCTTCCGCGTGTAGGGATGCCCCGGTGCGCCGCCGTCAGGAGCGGCGCACCGGAAGGGCGTTGCCTCAGCTCTTGATGTCGCCGATCTTCGGAGCGGGCTCGTTCTTGTAGTCGGCCGGGCCGAAGTTCTTCTCCACGGCCGTCTTCCAGGAGCCGTCGGAGACCATCGCCTCGAGGGCCTTGTTGATCTTGGCCTTGAGGTCGCTGCCCTTCTTGACGCCGATGCCGTAGTTCTCGTTGGTCATCTTGAGGCCGCCGAGCTTGAACTTGCCCTTGAACTGGGACTGGGCGGCGTAACCGGCGAGGATCGAGTCGTCCGTGGTCAGGGCGTCGATCGCCTTGCTCTGCAGACCGTTCAGGCAGGCCGAGTACGTCGGGTACTGCTGGAGCTGCGCCTTGGGGGCCAGCTTGTCGTGGACGTTCTGCGCCGACGTGGAGCCGGTCACCGAACACAGCTTCTTCTTGTTCAGGTCCGACGGCGACTTGATGGTGTTGTCGTCGGCGCGGATCAGCACGTCCTGGTGGGCCAGCAGGTACGGGCCGGCGAAGTCGACCTTCTGCTGACGCTCCGGGGTGATCGAGTACGAGGCGACGATGAAGTCGACGTCACCGCGCTGCAGCATGGTCTCGCGGTCGGCGCTCTTCGACTCCTTCCACTCGATCTGGTCGGCGCTGTAACCGAGCTTCTTGGCGACGTAGGTGGCCACGTCGACGTCGAAGCCCGAGTAGCCCTGCGGGGTCTTCTGGCCGATGCCCGGCTGGTCGAACTTGATGCCGACAGTGATCTTCTTGCCACCACCGGAGGAGTCGTCGTTCTTCTTGCCGCCGCCGCACGCGGTGACGGACACGGCGAGGGCGAGGGCGACGGCCGAGGCGGCGGTGACCTTGCGGAGCTTCATGGTGAACTTCCTTTGAGTGGTGAAGAGACGAGGTCCACGAGGGACGGGCGGGCCGGGCGGCCCGGGCGGGCCGTGCGCCTCGGTGGCGTCAGTGGTGGAGGATCTTCGACAGGAAGTCCTTGGCCCGGTCGCTGCGCGGATTGCTGAAGAACTGCTCCGGCGCAGCCTGTTCGACGATCCGGCCGTCCGCCATGAAGACCACCCGGTTTGCAGCCGATCGTGCGAAGCCCATCTCGTGGGTGACGACGATCATCGTCATGCCCTCGCGGGCGAGCTGCTGCATGACCTCGAGGACCTCGTTGATCATCTCGGGGTCGAGGGCCGAGGTCGGCTCGTCGAAGAGCATCACCTTCGGGCCCATCGCCAGCGCCCGAGCGATGGCGACACGCTGCTGCTGGCCGCCGGAGAGCTGCGCGGGGTACTTGTCGGCCTGGGTACCCACACCGACCCGGTCGAGCAGGGCACGGGCCTTCTCCTCGGCCTGCTTCTTGTCCGCCTTGCGGACCTTGATCTGGCCCAGCATCACGTTCTCGAGCACGGTCTTGTGCGCGAAGAGGTTGAAGGACTGGAAGACCATCCCGACGTCCGCCCGCAGCCGGGCCAGTTCCCTGCCCTCGTGCGGCAGGGGTTTGCCGTCGATCGTGATGGTGCCCGAGTCGGTCGTCTCCAGGCGGTTGATGGTGCGGCACAGCGTCGACTTTCCGGACCCCGAGGGCCCGATGACCACGACGACCTCGCCGCGGGCGATCGTCAGGTCGATGTCCTGGAGCACGTGCAACGCGCCGAAGTGCTTGTTGACACTCTTCAGGACGACCAGTTCGTCGGTCGCGGCCACGTCTTCCTTGGCCACCGATACTTCGGTCATCGCTCTCGGGCTCCGTCCTCCTCGGTTTCGGTGGACAGTAATGAGGCCCTGTGACCTGCGTCATCACATCTGAGGGAGATCTGAGCATCACGATCCGATAGCAAACGGACACGTGTCGTAGCACTTGCCACGTGTGTGCATATCGGCCCGGTAACGGAAGCGACGGGCAACCGGAAGCCTCTTGACGTCGTCCTCGTCCATCGGCGTGACTTCCTTGGTGCACGCGCGCGTGCACACGCCGTACAAGCCGGACGAGAACCATGACCGTACGACCGCTGAACCGGAGGGGGCCGGGATGAGGCTGCTGCTCGTCGAGGACGACAACCATGTCGCCGCCGCCCTGTCCGCGGTCCTCGCGCGGCACGGATTCGACGTCACCCATGCGCGCAGCGGCGAGGAGGCCCTCCAGGCACTCGTCCCGGAGAGCGCCGGATTCGGCGTGGTCCTGCTCGATCTGGGCCTGCCCGACCAGGACGGCTACGAGGTCTGCGGCAAGATCCGCAAGCGCACCAGCACTCCGGTGATCATGGTCACCGCGCGCTCCGACGTCCGCTCCCGCATCCACGGCCTCAACCTGGGCGCCGACGACTACGTGGTGAAGCCCTACGACACCGGGGAACTCCTCGCCCGGATCCACGCCGTCAGCCGGCGCACCGCCCACGAGGACCCCGCGCCAGGAGGCGAGAGCGCCCTGCACCTCGGCGCGGTCCGCATCGAGCTGCCCACCCGGCAGGTCAGCGTGGCCGGTTCGGTCGTCCAGCTGACCCGCAAGGAGTTCGATCTGCTCGCGCTGCTCGCCCAGCGCCCCGGAGTGGTCTTCAGGCGCGAACAGATCATCAGCGAGGTGTGGCGCACCAGCTGGGAGGGCACGGGCCGCACCCTGGAGGTGCACGTCGCCTCCCTGCGCGCCAAACTGCGCATGCCCGCGCTGATCGAGACCGTACGCGGCGTCGGCTACCGCCTCGTCGCCCCGGCCGCCTAGCGGGGACGGGTGCGCACACGGCTCCTGCCGCTGCTCATCGTCCTGATGGCGGCCGTACTCCTCGCCCTCGGTGTCCCGCTCGCCGTCAGCGTGGCCGCCGCGCAGCAGCAGAAGGTCGTCGTCGACCGGATCGACGACACCGCGCGGTTCGCCGCGCTCGCCCAGTTCGTCACCGACGGGACCGGCGGCTCCCGCCGTACCGCTCCGGACGAACGCCAGGAGACGCTCAGCCGCGAACTGCAGAGCTACTACGGCGTCTACGGCATCCGGGCGGGCGTCTTCTACCGCAACGGTTCGGCCATGGGCAACGCCCCCGGCGACTGGTTCGTACCGCCGACGGGGGAGGTCCGGGAGGCGTTCGACGAAGCGCTGCTGAGCCGCCGCAGCCACGATCCCCGGCAGGTGTGGCCCTGGCAGCGCAGCCGGCTGATCGTCGCCTCCCCGGTGATCCGGGACGGGGACGTCGTGGCCGTGGTGGTCACCGACTCGCCCACCGGGCCGATGCGTTCACGGATCCTGCGCGGCTGGCTGCTCATCGGGACCGGGGAGATCGCCGCCATGCTGCTCGCCGTCGGCGCCGCGCTGCGGCTGACCGGCTGGGTGCTCAGGCCGGTACGGATCCTGGACGCCACCACGCACGACATCGCCACCGGGCGTCTGAAGTCCCGGGTCGCCGTCGGCGGCGGACCGCCGGAACTGCGAAGGCTGGCCCGGTCGTTCAACGAGATGGCGGACAACGTCGAGGACGTGCTGGAGCAGCAGCGCGCCTTCGTCGCGGACGCCTCGCACCAGTTGCGCAATCCGCTCTCGGCGCTGCTGCTGCGCATCGAGCTGCTCGCGCTCGAGCTCCCGGAGGGCAACGAGGAGATCGCCTCGGTCCGCACCGAGGGCAAACGCCTCACGCAGGTCCTGGACGACCTGCTCGACCTGGCACTGGCCGAGCACGCCCAGGCCGACCTCGCGCTGACCGATGTCGGCGCGCTGACCGAGGACCGGGTGGCCGCCTGGTCACCGGCCGCCGCGGCCAAGGGCGTCCGGCTGGCCGGCGACTGCCCGCCCACCACCGCCTGGGCCGATCCGATCGCCCTGTCCAGCGCGCTGGACGCGGTGATCGACAACGCCGTGAAGTTCACCCCCGAGGACGGCACGGTCGAGGTGACCGTCACCTCCAACGGCGACACCTCGACGGTCGTGGTCACCGACACCGGTCCCGGCCTCACCGACGAGGAACTCGCGCGCGTGGGCGACCGCTTCTGGCGCAGCGGCCGTCACCAGAACGTGAAGGGCTCGGGCCTCGGCCTGTCCATCAGCCGGGCCCTGCTCACCGCGGGCGGCGGCTCGATCACCTATGCGCACCACGAGCCGCGGGGGCTGCGGGTGACGGTGGCGGTGCCCAGGCATGCGGAGGAGGGCCGGGAGCCGCGCCAGGGAGCCTGCTAGCCGTTCGAGGGGGCTTCGCTAGGGCTTGACCGAACGGTAGTAGCGCCGGGCGCCCTCCTGCAGCGGCAGCGGGTCGGTGTAGACCGCGGTGCGCAGGTCGACCAGCTGTGCGGAGTGGACGTGGGCGCCGATGTCGTCACGGCTCTTGATCACCGTGCGGGTCAGCCACTCGGTCAGCCGGGGATCCATGTCCTTGCGCGTCATCAGCAGGTTGGACACCGCGATCGTCGGCACCACGGAGCCGTGCTGCACGGACGGGTACGCCGACTCGGGAATGGTGGTGGCCCGGTAGTAACGAGCCGCGCCCCCGTCGGCGTGCAGCCTGGAGACGAGGTCGCCGTCGATCGGCACGAACTTGAAGCCCGTCCTCCTCGCCAGCTCGACCAGCCCCTTGGTGGGCAGCCCGCCCGACCAGAAGAAGGCGTCGATCCCGCCCCGCTCGAGACGGGCCGGTCCGGTGTCTATGCCGTCGGACATCGGCGTGATGTCCTTGCGCGGGTCGATGCCCGCGGCCTTCAGGACCCGGTTCGCGATCAGCCGCACCCCGGAGTCGGGCAGGCCGATGGCCACCCGCTTGTGCCGGAGGTCGGCGACGCTCGCGACCGTCGAGTCGCGCGGCACGATCAGCTGCAGGTAGTCGTCGTAGAGCCGGGCCACACCGCGCAGCCGGCCGGCGCCGCTGCGGTGCTGCGCCTCGTAGGTCTCCACCGCGTCGGCCGCCGCGATGGTGAAGTCGGCCTTGCCGTCCGCCACCCGCTGTACGTTCTCCTGCGAACCGGCGCTGTTCAGCAGCTTCACCGTCAGACCGGGCATGTCCGTGCCCAGCTCGGTGCGCAGCCGCTCGCCGTACTCCTGGTAGACCCCGCGCGGTGTGCCCGTGCTGAAGACGATCGTGCCGGACGGCGGTTTCTCGCCCAGCGGAAGCAGCCACCACAGCAGCAGCCCGAGGGCCACGACACCGACGGCCGCACCCTGGAGCGCCCGGCGCCTGCTGAAACGGGGGAACACCTTGGACATGCGGGCGATCCTGCCAGGCGGTGTACGGGACTGACCAGGGCCGGGGTCACAGGGCCGGGGTCACCTCGGGGCCGTGCGGAAGTGCGCAGGCGCTGTCAGCGGCGGCCGATAGAGTCGCTGCATGAGCCGTTCACCCGCCCGCCTCGTCCACGAGTTCCACCTCGCCTTCGGCCTCGACACCCGCAGCACACCGACGGAGGTGGGTCCCGACCTGGCCGCGCACCGCGGGGAGTTGCTCGCCGAGGAGGCGGCGGAGGTCGCCGAGGTGGCGGTCGAGGGCCCGCTGGACCGGCTCGCGCACGAGCTGGCGGACGTGGTGTACGTGGCGTACGGCACGGCCCTGGTCCACGGCATCGACCTCGACGCGGTGATCGCCGAGATCCACCGCGCCAACATGAGCAAGCTGGGTCCCGACGGGGAGGTCGCCCGCCGTGCCGACGGCAAGGTCCTCAAGGGCGAGCACTACCGGGCGCCGGACGTGTCGGCCGTGCTGCGCCGCCAGGGCTGGATACCGGGCGACGCAGCCTGACGTCCGCGACGGCGCCTACGAGGACAGGGAGCCGCCCGTCAGCTTCCACTCGCGGTGCAGCGAGCCCAGCGGAACGCTCCGCTGCAGCACCGGTGTGCCGAAGATGGACAACTGGAGCCGCAGGGTGCCCGACAGGTCGACACCGCCGTACAGCGCCCAGTCACCCTTGGCCTGCACGCCGCCGTTGCCCGAGTCGGCGGTGATGGTCCCGGAGGCCTCGCCGCGCAGGTACGGTGCCAGGTCGGCGGTGACGCCGACGGTGCCGTAGAGGCCGACGGACGCCTCGGCGCCGAGGGCCGTCTTCACGCTTCCCGCCGTGGTCAGGGAGGCGTGTACGGGCGTGCTCGTCATGTCCGCCGAGCTGACCGGCGTCCAACCCTTGGTCGGGGCGAAGGTGCCGCCCGCCTTGAAGTCGCCCTTGAGGCTCTGCTGGACGTCGACGGTGACGTGGCCGTCGGCGCTGATCTGGACGTAGCAGGTCAGGTCGAGGTTGACGACCACGGGGACGGGGCCGACCTGCAGGACGGGGTCGGCATGCAGCTTGGCGAACGGGATCCGCAGCGGGGTGCCGGTGGTTGCGGCGGCCCGGCCCTTCAGGGCCCACCCGGAGGTCCAGTCGCCGGAGACGCCGAGGTACGCCGAACCCGGCGCCGCATCGGTCCCGGCGCCGCCGTAGGTGAAGTCGACCTGGGGGGCCACCTGGACGAATCCGGACAGCGAGGCGTCGGCCGACGCCGGGGCGTCCTTGGGCGTCGCCACCGAGGCGCCGACGTCCAGCCGGAGGCTGCCGAGCGGCACGGTCGCGCCCTTGGGACCGACGTGCACGTCACCGGCCTTGGCCCAGGAGACCTTCACGTCGGGCAGCAGCTTGTCGACGGTGAAGGAGGACGGGTCGACGGGCACGGTGCCCTTCGCCGTGTCGTCACCCAGCAGCGCGTTCAGCGCCGCCGGTTCGGTCTGCACCTCCGTGCCGTGGTCGGTCTCGCCGATCACCTTGGTGACCTTGGCGAGCAGCCCGTGCGGCGCCCCGGGCGCCGGGGCGCTGGCGATGACGTCGCCCACGGCGGCCTCGTGCGGCGCGGCCGAGGATGCGGGGGAGGGGGTGGCGGAAGCGGAGGCCGAAGCGGAGGCTGAGGGGCGCTGCGAAGTCCCGCTTCCCGCCTGCCCCTTGGAGAGGACGGCTCGCCGGGTCCGGCTGTCGTAGGAGCTGATGCTGAGCTTGGTCTTGTGCGCCCGTCGGCCCGAACCGGCCGGGCCGGCCGAGGCCGTCGCGGTGGCGGCGGGCGTCGGGGCGGCCGCGACGGTGAGCTCGTGGTCCGCGGGGCCTTCGGCGGCCCGTATGTCCTGGCCGTGGCCCGATGCCGGCTGTTCGGCGTGCGGCGCGGGAGAGGAGCAGCCGGCGGCGAGAAGGAGGGCGGTCACGGCGAAGGCGGGCAGAAGGGCCCGCCCGTGCCTCGTGCGTCTGCGCAAGGTCGGTCCTGTGGGAGGTGGGGGGTGGAGACGAGGATGCACCGACAGCAGCCGGTTCTACCTATGGGTAGAACCGGCTGGTAACTCGGTCGTGAGCCATGAGCATGCCATGGCCACGGGCACCGAACTCTCACAATTCGGCCACATGGCAACGTGACCTGAACCACGGTGAGTTCAGGCCGTACGGTGGCTGGATTTCAGACGGGCGGATGGGGGAGGGGGCGACGGGCCGCGGCGGCCGGGGCTCGCACCCCCGAAGTGGTGGCCGAGCGCCGAAGCCGCTGCTCGTCGCCGGGGCGGGTCAGCGGGCTGCGCCGCCGTGGCCGTGGAGGCCGGTGCCGCCGAGCCGGGTCAGCAGCAGGGACAGCCGGCCGAGGTCCTCCTCGCTCCACGCGGGACCCGCGAAGATCTCGGCGGCGGTCTCCTCGGCCGCCGCCAGCATCTCCTTCAGCCGCAGCTTGCCGGTCCCGGTCAGCGACGCATAGGCCACCCGCGCGTCACGGGCGTCCGGCTCGCGGGTCACCAGCCCGATCCGCTCCAGGGGGGCGAGCCCGCGGGTCACCCCGGACGCCGTCAGCCCCAGGGCCTCGGCCAGGTCGACCCGCCGCATCCGGCCGCCCGGCGCCTGCCCCAGGCGCAGCAGCATCGTGAAGTCGGCCAGGCTCACGCCGTGCAGCCCGCCCAGCCGGGCGTCGAAGCGCCGTACGAGAGCCGTCTGCGCCCGCACGAGCCGCAGCGAGGCGTCGAGGGCGTCACTCACGTGCGTCTCCACCTCCGCGCTCCTCGCGTCTGATCATTGCCATCTCCTTGAGTAGTCAAGTTTATGAGCCGTTCGAACGTGCGGCGCGGCGCTGCCGCTTCCCCACGGGTGCCTGCGAGAGGTCCTCCGCGCTGGACCGGAGGTTCTTGAAGCCGTAACCGCGTTCGGTCAGCCATGCCTTCGCCGTCTCCTCGGCCCGCTCGGTCGACTCCAGGACGTCCTCCTCTTCCTCCCCGCTGTCCGAGAACCGGAAGACGAAGGCGGTCCGGGCCGCGATGTCGTAACTGAGGTGTCCCTCGGGCGTGTAGGCGGAGCGCAGGACGTCGTGCTCGGCGGCGTCGGCCAGCAGCTCGGCGCGCTGGGCGGCGCTGAGCCCGTCGAAGACGCCGCGGACGGTGATACGAAAGATCCGGGTACTCATTCCGCGACCCTAGGCGGAACGGCAGGCCGGCCTCCACCCGGTTTACGGCCCGCCTCCCCGCCGATCGGCAGACCTGGGTGAGCCGACCGGCCGACCGGAACGGGGGGAAGACGATCGATCTGCCAGAGGCGTTCGCACGGACCACCGTCGAGCGCGAAGGAGAGTTGGGAGCCGCGTGGCTCGCCGCACTGCCCGGCATCGTGGCCGAACTGCCGGCCCGCTGGGGTTGCGTGCCCGACGGCGCGGTCCTGCACGGCGGCGTCGGCGTCATCGTCCCGGTGCACGGGCCGGCGCACCGGGCCACCGCCGTACTGAAGGTGTCGTTCCCGCACCCCGGCAATGTGCATGAGCCGGACGCGTTCGCCGTGAAGGGCGGGCGCGGAGCCGTGCTGCTGCACGAGCGCGACGACGAGCGGTTCGCGATGCTGCTGGAATGGGCCGGCACGTCGACCCTGGCCGAACGGGCGGACGGCGACGAACTGCTCGCCGTCGCGGGACGGACCAACCGCCGGCTCGCCGTCCCCGCGCCGCCCGGTCTTCCCGGCTGCGCGAGCGGGCCGATGCCTGGGAGGAACAGCTGCGCAGGGACGCCGGGGAACTGTCCCACTCGCTGCCGCCGCACGTGGTGGGCGAGGCCCTGGCCACCGTCCGGGAACTGGCCCGCGCCCAGCCCGACACCCTCGTCCACGGCGACCTGCACGCCCGCGACATCCTCCGCGCCCGCCGTGAACCCTGGCCGGCCGTGGACCCCAAGGGGCACGCGGGCGACCCCGCCTACGACGGCGGCACCCTGCTCAAGACGTACGCGGTGTCGCTCCACGAAGCCGACGACCTGCCCAAGGCCGTCCACCGTGCCCTGGACGCCTTCGCCGAGAACGCGGAACTCGACCGCGAGCGGGTCCGCCGCTGGGCCCAACTGCAGATGGTCCAGGCCGTCTTCGCAGGCCGCCGCCGCGGATTCCGCCGGGGACCACGGCTGGCCGGGCTCCTCGAATTCGGCGGCTTCCTTGCGGAGTTGCTCACGGAGCCGTCGGTCACGGCATGACCCCGGGGAGGGAAGCGGCGCGGGGACGGCCCGGCGACAGCACGGAGCACACCTCACCCGCCATGACACGGCGGGGCGTAGGGGAGTCCCGGTAGGTAACGCGGCCATTGCGCCGGGGTGAGCAGGCCTGTCGTGGTGGCGCAGATCCGCCGGATCGCCTGGCCGAGCCCGAGCGGGGTGAGCTCGATCATGCCGTCGGGTCCCGCTGTGGCCAGCAGCTGCCCGTCCGGGCGGTAGGCGGCCGTCTCTATCGCGTCGGTGTGCCCGGCGGTGAGCCCCCGGCCCCACGGGGCCGGACGGGCCGGGTCGCTCATGTCCCACATCAGGACGGTCCGGTCCTCGCCGGCGGCGGCGAGCGTGCGGCCGTCCGGGCGGAAACCCACCCAGGTCACCTTGCCGGTGTGCCCGGTCAGTGCCGTGCCGAGGGCTGTGGGGTGCGCGGGAGCCACCACGTTCCACAGGCGCACGTCGTGGCCGACACCGGCGGTGGCCAGCAGCCGCCCGTCGGGGCTGAACGCGCCCCACAGGGTGCCCCCGGTGTCTCCCGTACGGATGTCCGGCAGGGCCCGGGGACGTGAGGGAACGCCGATGTTCCACAGCCGGACCTTGTCGTCCTCGCTGGTGCTGGCCAGGGTGTGGCCGTCCGGGCTGACACCCGCCCAGTTGACGTGGCTGATGTGGCCGGTCAGCGGGCTGCCGAGGGCCGCGGGGCGTGCGGGGTCGGTGACGTTCCACAGCCGCAGGCTGTCCTTCGGGCCGCCGGTGACCAGGACATGCCCGTCGGGGGTGAAGGCCAGCACGCCGTCGGCCCCGTCCGTGTCGCCGGTGCGGACCAGGCCGGTCTGCCGGGGACGGCCCGGCGCGGAGACGTCCCACAGCCGCACGATGCCGTCACCGTCGGCCGAGGCCAGCAGACGGCCCCGCGGGTGGAACAGCACCCGGTTGGCAAGGCGTTCGGCCGGCAGCTCGCTCAGCTGTCTGCCGCGGGCCGGGTCGCGGACGTCCCACAGCCGTACCCTCCCCTCGTCCACGCTGGCCATGCGGCGGCCGTCCGGGCCGAACGCGACGCCGGCGACGGCACCGACGCGGCCGCCCAGCACGGTGCGCGGAAGATGCCACAGGCGTACGGCGTGGTCGTCGCTCGCACTGGCCAGCGACCGGCCGTCGGGGCTGAACGCCACCCAGTTGACGAATCCGGCGTGGCCGATCAGCGGCTGCCCGAGGGCGGCCGGATGCAGCGGGTCGGAGACGTCCCACAGCCGGATGGTGTGGTCGGCGCCGCCGGTCGCCAGTGTCCGGCCGTCGGGGGAGAACGCCACGGCGAGCAGGGTGTCGGTGTGCCCGGTCAGCGGTGCGCCCAGCGCCTTCGCGTGTGCCGGGTCGGCCACGTCCCACAGCCGTACCTTGTGGTCGTTGCCCACGCTGGCCATCACCCGGCTGTCCCGGCGGAACGCGACCGCGTAGACGACGTCCGGGCCGCTCAGCGGTGTCCGCCACGGCCTGGGGTGCGTGCGCCGGGTGACGTTCCACAGCCGGATCAGGTGGTCGTGGCCGGGCGCCGCCACCGTGCGGCCGTCCGGGCTGAAGGCGGCCGAGGCGACGGAGTCGCCTGCACCGGAGAGCGGCCGGCCCAGCGCCCTGGCGTGCGCCGGGTCGGCGACGTCCCACAGCCGCACGGTGCGGTCGTGGCTCGCGGTGGCCAGCGTGCGCCCGTCACGGCTGAACGAGACGGAGAAGACGAAGTCGCGGTGCCCGGTCAGCGGCCTGCCGAGGGACCGCGGGTGCAGCGGGTCCCGGACGTCCCACAGCCGTGCCGTACGGTCCCGGCTCGCACTGGCCAGAGTGCGACCGTCCGGTGAGAACTGCAGCCAGTACACCCAGCTGGTGTGCCCGGTCAGAGGCCTGCCCAGCGGGACGGGACGGGAGGGATCGGCCAGGCTCCACAGCCGGATGGTGTCGTCACCGGCTCCGGTGGCGAGGAGGCGGCCGTCCGGTGAGAACGCCACCGCGTACACCGCCTGGGTGTGCCCGGACAGCACCGAGGACAGCGCGAGGTGCTGCGTGTCCAGCAGGCCCGCTTCGGCTTCGTGGTCCGGCCGCAGCCGGTGCGCCGCCACGTAGATCCGCGAGGCCAGCGACGGATCGGTCGCGTCGAGCTGGCCCGCCTCGGCCACCATCTGCTCGGCCACCGCCCGGTCGAGGCTGCCGCGGGCCAGCGAGCGCTGCTGGAAGGCGACGACGGCGGCCGTCGAGGCGAGCAGCAGCAGGGCGGACACCGCGGACAGCAGGACCCGGAAGCGCCGGGCTGTGCGGGCCGCCGCCCGCCGCTCCTGCTCGCGGGCGGCGCTGCTGGCGTCGAGGAAGGCGCACTCGACCGGGCTGAGATCCGCGCGATGCCCGGTGAAGCACTCCTCGGCCGTGGCGAGGCGGGTGCCGCGGTACAGGGCCCCGGGGTCCCGGGCGAGCGCGTTCCAGGAGCGGGCCGCTTCGGTGATCTGGCGATGGACACGCAGACGGTCGCGGGCGTCGTCGATCCAGGACCGCAGCCGCGGCCAGGCGGTGATCAGTGCCTCGTGGGCCAGGTGGACCGTGTCGCCGTCGAGCGTGATCAGCCGTGCGCGGGCCAGTCGTTCCAGTACCGAGGCCGTGTCCGCGGGGGAAGCGGCGGCGCTCTGCGCCTGCAGTTCGGCGTGGTCGGCGGGGCGACTGGTGTCCTGGGCGCCCTCACCGGGAGTGATCAGCCGCAGCAGGATGCGCCGGGCGATCTCGGCCTGCTCCGGGGAGAGCCGGCCGTACAGCTCCTCGGCGGTGCGGGTGAGGGCGCCGTGGACACCGCCTGCCACCCGGTAGGCGGCCAGGGTCAGGGTGCGGCCCTTGCGGCGGCGCCAGGTCTCCAGCAGGGCGTGGGACATCAACGGCAGTCCGCCGGGTTCCTCGGCGACGTCCTCGACGATCTCCGCGGTCAGCGTGCGCTCGACGATCAGCCCGGCGGCCGCGGCGGGCCTGACGATCGCCGCACGCAGCTCGGGCGGTCCCATGGGGCCGAGGAGGAGGGTGGCGTCCCTGATCGCGGCGGCGAGCGGGCGATGCTCGGCGCAGCGGCCGAAGAAGTCCGCCCGCACCGCGATCACCACCCGCAGCCCGCTCTCCGGCCGCACCGCGGCCACCATCAGGTCGAGGAAGGCGGCCCGCTCGGCCGGATCCGTGCACAGGGTGAAGAGTTCCTCGAACTGGTCGACCACGACGATCGTGTCACCGGGTTCCCGGCTCGCCGTCAGCGCATCGGCGTGCGTGGACGACGGGCGTGGCCCCGGGGTGAGGATCCGGATGGCCGCCGGTCGGCACCCCGGCGCATCCTGAGCGCGCAGCGCGGGGATCAGCCCCGCGCGCAGCAGGGAGGACTTGCCGCTGCCGGACGCGCCCACCATGGCGACCACGCGGTGGGTGCGCACGCGCTCGGCCAGTTGGGCCACGAGCTGGTCGCGCCCGAAGAACAGATCCTGATCGCCGGGTTCGAAGCGGGCCAGCCCCCGGTAGGGGGCGTCCGTGTCGTCGGAATCCGCCTCCGTTGCGGTCACGTCCTGGGCCGCCGCGTGCCAGCGCTTCTCCCACACCCCGGCGTCCGCGCCGCACGCCCCCACGAAGGCCAGCACCACGGCCAGGGAAGGCAGTTGGTCGCCCGCGGCCGCCCGCGACAGCGTGGTGACCGAGTAGTCCGTGCGCTGCGCCATGTCCCGGTAGGTCAGGCCTCCCGTGTCCTGGCGCAGCTTGCGTAACTCGAACGCGAAGCGCTGGATCGGCCCTGCGGCCGGATCCAGCGGGCCCTCACGACGCCCCATCCCATCTCCCACGGTCGGCACGAGCAGGAAGGGACAACCTTGGCACCGCCGTGTGCGGGTTGCATCCCTGAGCAGCGCGTTCCAGCCGACCGGCGTCCAGGGCGGTGGCCGGGATCTTTGTTTCACGGGCCGTTTCGAGGGTGCGCAACAACGAGCCCGCCCAGAGTCTTGTGGCGGTTCCGCACACCGGGGCCGCACCACGGCGTCGTCGTGGCGACGAGGCCGGTGACCGGCGGCGACGGGGGTGTCGCCGGAGCACGTCCCGGGAGCGGACACGGGGATGCCGTTTCGCGGCCGCCTGTCCGTGGCGGCCGCGCGGCCTCATGACCACCGCCGCAACAGGCGGACGACCGAAAGGACATGCACGGATGGTGCGTGAACGGGTGGCGCGTGAACGGGTGTTGCGTGAGCGGGTGACGCCTGAACGAGTGGCGCCGGAACGGATGGTGCGTGAGCGGGTGGCGAGTGATCCGAGAAGTCCCCGGCCGTCCCGCGGGCCTTCTCCGTGTGCCGGACGGAGCCTGCGGGCGGCGACGCTCGGCGCACTGACCGCGGTGACCGTCACCGCCGCACTGCTGGCCACCCCGGCGTCGGCGACGGCAGTCGCCGGTACGGGCCACGCGCAGACCGGGGTGCAAGGCCCCGTCCACGGCGCGGGCGGCATCGGCGGGGGTGCCATCGGCGGGGGCCACGGAACGAAGCCGCAGCCCCAGTCGCAGCCGCGGTCGCTGCCGGCCGCCGGTGCCGCCGTGCGCGGGCTCGACGTCAGCGCCTACCAGGAGACCGTGGACTGGCCCGCGGCCGCCGCCGGCGGAGCCTCCTTCGCCTACGTCAAGGCGACCGAGGGCACGTCCTACATCAGCTCCCGCTTCTCGGGGCAGTACGACGGAGCGGCGCAGGCCGGCCTGATCCGCGGCGCCTACCATTTCGCACGGCCGGACAAGTCCTCCGGCAGCGCCCAGGCCGACTATTTCATCGACCACGGAGGCGCCTGGCGGCCCGACGGCAGGACCTTGCCCGGCGTCCTCGACGTCGAGCCCACCCCTGGTCTGCCCACGTGCTACGGGGTGGACCCCGGTGCCACGGTCCGCTGGATCGCCTCGTTCGACGGCGAATACCTGCGCCGCACCGGCCGCCACGCGGTGATCAACACCAACGCGACGTGGTGGTCGCAGTGCACCGGCAACTCCTCCGCCTTCGCCGCCACCAACCTGCTCTGGATCGGCAGTTACACCGGCACCCCGCATCCGCTGCCCGACGGCTGGTCCAGCTACGCGATCTGGCAGACCTCCGACTCCGGGCCCTTCCCCGGTGACCAGGACCTGTTCAACGGCACGGCGCGCGACCTGAGGAACCTCGCCCTCAAGGGCACCTACACGCCGCCACCGCCGCCACCGGCCGGCGCCTGGCCGGTCGTCCAGGAGGGCTACGCCGGCCGCCAGGTGACCACCCTTCAGTACCTGCTCGACGCCCATGGTGCGTCGTTGTCGGTCGACGGCTCCTTCGGTGCGGGCACGCGTGAGGCGGTGGCCGCTTTCCAGACCCGGAACCGGCTGGACGCCGACGGCGTCGTGGGCCCGCGGACCTGGCAGGCGCTCGTCACCACCGTACGGGAAGGCGATCGCGGCGCCGCCGTCCGCGCGGTACAGGCCGAACTGGACGCCCACGGTGCGTCGTTGTCGGTCGACGGCTCCTTCGGTGCGGGCACGCGTGAGGCGGTGGCCGCCTTCCAGACCCGGAACCAGCTGGACCCCGACGGCATCGTCGGCCCCGGCACCTGGCTGGCACTGGTGAATTGACCTCGTATCCCGACGGGGTCCGATCCGGCCGTTCTCCGACCACCCGCACTGCGCCGTCCGTGCGTGCGGGTCCCACGAAACACTCGCAGAGAGGAAGACGAACCATGTCCATGCGTACGAAGGCCGTGCTCGCGATGACAGCAGTGGCGCTCGGCGGCGGTCTCGCGGCGGCGCCGGCCGCGTCGGCGGCGGCGGGCTCCACCGTGGCGGCACCGGTCCACGCCGCCACGACCTACAGCTGCAGCGTCGGCTGGCGTGAGACCGCCAACTACGCCGGATACACGGCGGGTTACAGCTGGGCCTGGAACGACGTCGTCTCCCCCGGACACGTCGGGGACCGAACGGCCGAGGTCCAGTGCCTGCTGAAGTACTGGGGGTACAACCCGGGCACGGTCGACGGCATCTACGGCGACAAGACCACGGCAGCGGTGAAGAGCTTCCAGTCCGACCACGGCCTCGGCAAGGACGGCTCGGTGGGACCGGAGACCTGGCCGGTGCTGCGCGACGGGTACAAGAAGTAACCGAGTTCCGGAAGTAACCGAGTTCCGGAAGTAACCGAATACCGGAAGTAGCCGAGTACCGGAGATACCCGAGCAGGGGAAGCAGGGGACACCCCTCCGCACGACCGGCGGGGCCGCACCCACCGGGCGGCGGCCACCCCGTCCTGGCGCCCAAACCCACAGATAGGAAGAGGGGGGGGTATTGAA
>NZ_JBFAET010000092.1:0-35600 GCF_040642095.1 Streptomyces sp. NPDC020362 | reverse complement strand
CGGGCCGGCCGGCCCTCGTCCAGGGCGGGCCGCCCCGGCCGCGAGCCTTCGGCGCACGCGGGCCAGGGCGACCGCGGGCTCGGGGCGGATGGCGGCACTGCTGGTGTCGCCGACGCTCCTGGTGCTGTCGATCGTCGTGCTCTATCCGACGGTCATGGCGCTGAAGGAGTCGCTGTACGGGACGAAGGGACTGGATCCGAAGACCGGCTTCATCCGCACCACCGAGCCCTTCGTGGGGCTGACGAACTACGGCGACGTCTTCGGCGCGGGCGGGGACCGGTTCTGGAACGCCTTCTGGAACACCACCTTCTTCACCGTCGTCACGGTGGGCCTGGAGACGCTGATCGGCGTGGCCATGGCCCTGATCATGCACAAGGCGTTCCGGGGCCGGGCCCTGGTACGGGCCGGCATCCTCGTGCCCTGGGCGGTCCCCACGGCCATCTCCGCCCTGCTGTGGCGATGGATCTTCAACAGCAACGGCATCGCCAACGCCGTCGTCGGTCACCAGATCCTGTGGACCACCGAGGGCTTCCACGCCAAGGTCGCGGTGATCATCGCCGAGGTGTGGAAGACCGCCCCCTTCATCGGACTGCTGGTCCTGGCCGGACTGCAGGTGATCCCGAAGGAGGTCTACGAGGCGGCCCGGATCGACGGGGCAAGTGCCCTGGGGCAGTTCTGGCACATCACCCTGCCCCTGGTGAAACCCGCGCTGCTGGTGGCGGTGCTGTTCCGGTGCCTGGACGCGCTGCGGATGTTCGACCTGCCGTACATCCTCGTCGGCGCACAGAAGAACTCGGTGGAAACCCTGTCCATGCTCGCGCAGAACGAGGCCTCCAACGTCCGCTTCGGACCGGCCTCCGCCTACGCGGTGCTCCTCTTCCTCTACGTCTTTCTCATCGCGCTCGCCTTCGTCCGGCTGCTCGGCGCCGACCTCGTCGGCGGCGGCGCCGCAAGCGGCAGCGAAGGCAGGAACAGACGCAGGCGTATCACGGCGCTGCGCCGAGCGGAGGTGACGGCATGACCCTCACGGCGAAATGGCGGGACCGGCTGCTGTACGTGGGCGTCGCCGCGGTGGTGGCGTACTGCCTGGCCCCGTTCTACTGGATGGTGGTCTCCAGCCTGCGGCGCACCTCGGACATCTTCGACACCTCGCTGCTTCCCGCCCCGGTGTCGTTCGAGAACTACCGGGCAGTGTTCAACCCGTCCCAGGGATTCACTCATGCGCTGCTCAACAGCCTGATCGTCGCCGGCATCACCACCGCACTGGCGCTGCTGCTGGCCACCTTCACCGCCTACGCGATGGCCCGGCTGGAGTTCCGCTTCAAGCGGCTGATCCTCACGTTGATCATCGCCACCTCGATGTTCCCGGTGGTGTCGATCGTGGTCCCGCTGCTGAAGCTGTTCACGGACATCGGCTGGATCAACACCTACCAGGCCATGATCGTGCCGAGCATGTCGTTCGCGCTGCCGCTGGCGGTGTGGAACCTGACCACCTTCTTCCGGCAGATGCCCGACGAGCTGGAGCACGCCGCCATGATCGACGGCTGCACCCGCGGCCAGGCCTTCCGCAGGATCATCGTCCCGCTCGCCGCCCCCGGCATCTTCACCACGGCGATCATCACCTTCATCGCCGCCTGGAACGAGTTCCTCATCGCCCTGTCGATGACCAACAAGCCGGCCATGCAGACGGCACCCGTCTCCATCTCCAAGTTCTCCGGCGCGACCCAGTTCGAGACCCCGTTCGGCAGCCAGATGGCGGCAGGAGTCCTGGTCACCGTCCCCTTGGTGGTCATGGTGCTCCTCTTCCAGCGCCGGATCGTCGCCGGACTCACCGCAGGCGCAGCCAAGTAGACACCCCCGTCCCAGACTCCCGAAGGGCCCACTTCACGCCATGCCCCGCACCGCACCGTGGTGGCGCAGCGCCGTCATCTACCAGGTCTACATCCGCAGTTTCGCCGACGCGAACGGCGACGGTGTCGGCGACATCGCCGGTCTCCGTTCCCGGCTGCCCTACCTCCGGTCGCTCGGCGTCGACGCGATTTGGATCAACCCGTGGTACAAGTCGCCGATGGCGGACCACGGTTACGACGTGGCGGACTACCGCACCATCGACCCGCTCTTCGGCACCCTGGCCGAGGCCGAGCACCTCATCGAGGAAGCGCACCGGCACGGGATCCGCGTCATCCCCGACATCGTGCCCAACCACACCTCCGACCAGCACCCCTGGTTCCGGGCCGCCCTCGCGGCCGGACCCGGCAGCCCGGAACGCGAGCGGTACGTCTTCCGGCCCGGCCGCGGACCCGACGGCGCCGAACCGCCCAATGACTGGGTCTCCTGCTTCGGCGGCCCGGCCTGGACCCGGCTGCCCGACGGCCAGTGGTATCTGCACCTGTTCGCCCCGCAGCAGCCCGACCTCAACTGGCAGCACACCGACGTGCGCCGGGAGTTCGAGTCGATCCTGCGTTTCTGGTTCGGCCGGGGTGTGGACGGGTTCCGCATCGACGTCGCCCACGGACTCGTCAAGCACCCCGAACTGCCCGACCTGCCGCCTCGCCAGGAACCGGCGGTGCCCGGTCCCCTTGCCCCGCGGGAGCCCGCCGAGGAACAGCCCCGGCAGCACGTCGACCACCCCCACTGGGACCGTGACGAGGTCCACGACATCTACCGCGCCTGGCGCACAGTGGCCGACGAGTTCCCCGGCGACCGGTCGTTCGTCGCCGAGGCCTGGGCCGACACCCCCGAACGGCTCGCCGCCTACGTCCGCGAGGACGGCCTGCACACGGCCTTCAACTTCGACTTCCTGATGTCCGGTTGGGACGCGAAGGACCTGCGCGCGGTCATCGACGACTCCCTCGCCATGCTCGGCGCCGTGGGCGCACCGGCCACCTGGGTGCTGTCCAACCACGACGTCATGCGCCACCCCAGCCGCTACGGCCGCGAAAGGGTCAAGCGGTGGACCGCCAACGAGCCCTACCGCCCCCAAGGCCCGGCGGACCTCGAACTGGGCACCCGGCGCGCCCGCGCGGCCGCCCTGCTCATGCTCGCCCTGCCCGGCGGGGCCTACATCTACCAGGGTGAGGAACTGGGCCTGCCCGAGGTCGAGGACCTGCCCGAGGACGTGCTCCAGGACCCCGTCTGGGAGCGGTCCGGACACACCGACCGAGGCCGTGACGGCTGCCGCGTGCCCATCCCGTGGACCGGGAAGGCCACACCGTACGGATTCAGCCCCGAAGACGCCTCCGCAGTACCCTGGCTGCCGCAGCCCGCCGAGTGGGGCGGGCTGAGCGTCCAGGCCCAGACCGGGGACAGGACCTCGATGCTGGAGCTGTACCGCAGCGCCCTGCGGCTGCGCCGCGAGCACCCCGCGCTCGGCGACGGAACCCTCACCTGGCTGGAAACCCCCGAGGCAGTTCTCGCCTTCGGCCGTGACCCCGCCTTCGTGTGCGTGGTCAACCTCTCGGCCGAGGCGTACCGCCTGCCTGCCCACTCCTCGGTCCTGCTGGCGAGCGGACCGGTCGAGAACGGCCTGCTCGCGCCCGACCACGCCGCCTGGCTCGCGGTGTAGACGGCTCGGCCCGGGCCGACCGCCCGAACGGCGCACCACCGGTGGCGGAATGCCGGAGGTGCGCCGTCGCCTTTCCGGCGCCGGACAGTCAGGCACGGGTGACCGGGATGAGTTCCGCCCGGGCCCGGGACGCCGCGCCGACCGCCACGGCGTCGCCGCCCAGGTGGGCGGGCAGCACCCGGATCCGCCGCCCGCTGACCGGGGGCTCGGCGGTCAGCGTGCACCGCACCGACGGCTCCAGGAGCGCCCACGCCCGGCTGACGCCCCCGCCGATCACAAAGGTGGCGACATCCAGCAGGCCCGCGGTGACGAGGATCGCGCGGGCCACGGCGGCGCCGGCGGTCTCGTACACGGCGAACGCGTCGGGGTCGCCGAGGGCCGCCGCCTCGGCGACCCTGCGGGCGGTGCTGCTCCGCCCGGTCCGCTCTGCGTAGCGGGCGGCGATCGACCGGCCGGACGCCAGCGTCTCCAGGTGGCCGCGGCCCCCGCAGGTGCACGGCAGATCGCCGAAGCCGGGCACATGGCCGATCTCGCCGGCCGCGCCGTGCGGGCCGTCGTACAGCCGGCCGTCCAGCCACAGCGCACCGCCGACTCCGGTGCCGAGCGTCATCCCGAGGACATGGCGCCGGCCCACGACCGCGCCCCGCGCGACCTCGCCGCGCAGGAACGCGTTGACGTCGTTGTCCAGGTACGCCGGTACGCCCAGTGCCTCCTCGACCGCTGCCGTCACCGGGAATCCCGCCCAGTCCCGGAAGGAGTCGCTGGCCACGAGGACCCGCCCGGTCCTCGCGTCCACCACACCGGCCGCACCGATCCCGACGCCGAGCAGCCGTCCGGGGGTGCGGTCGAGGAGCAGACGCAGAGCGTCGAGCGCGGCCGAGACCATCGCCGCGCCGCCGTCGTGCGCCGGGGTGGGAACGGCGAACCGGTCGATCACGAAGAGGTCCGCGGTGCACAGCACCACCTCGGTGACCGTCCCTCCGATGTCGACACCGGCGAGCACCTCGGCAGGAACCGTCACGGGGCGGCCCCCCGCCCGAGAGAGGCCCGGCGCCGGCGCTGCAGCACGGGGTCCGGCACGGGCACGGCCGCGATCAGCCGGCGTGTGTACGCCGTCTCGGGGCGCAGCAGCGTGGTCATGGTCGGCCCCTCCTCCTCGACGGCCCCGGCCCGCATGACGACGACCCGCTGCGCGAACTCCTGCACCACGGCCAGATCATGGGAGACGAGCAGCCATGCGAAGCCCAGCTCCCGCTGCAGCTCGGCGATCACTTCGAGCACCGTCCGCTGCACACTCACGTCCAGCGCGCTGGTCGGCTCGTCCGCCACCAGCAGCCGCGGCTGAAGGACCAGGGCCCGAGCGAGACTCACCCGCTGCCGCTGGCCGCCGGACAGCTCGCGCGGCCCGCGCCTCGCCAACCCCGCGGAGAGCCGGACGAGTTCGAGCACCTCGGCGACCCGCGCGCGCCGCTGCGCGGCGGCCATGCCCCGCCGGTGCACGCGCAGCGGCTCGGCCACGCACTCCGCGACGCTCATCCGTGCGTCCAGCGAGGCCGCCGGGTCCTGCAGCACCACGCCCACACCGGACAGCAGCGAGCGCCGAGGCCGTCCACGGGTCCGCGCGAGGTCGCTGCCGAAGAGCGTCACCGAGCCGGCGTCCGGGCGCACGAGCCCCAGGGCGACCCGGGCGGCGGTCGACTTGCCGGAGCCGGACTCGCCGACGAGGCCGACCGTCTCGCCGGCACGGACGGTGAGGGACACGTCCCCGAGCGCCTTGACGCTGCGGCGCCCGCGGCCGAAGCGCACGGAGACGTCCCGGAGTTCCACGACCGGCTCCACTCCGGCCGGCTCCTGCACCCACCCGGCAGGCCGGGGCTTCTCGGTGCACTCGGCAGGCTCGGGCTTCTCGCCGTCCCGGGCGGGTTCCGGCCTCTTGTCGCTCCCGGCGGGCGCGGGTTTCTCCGTGTTTCTGGAGGGTTCCGGCCTCCTGGTGTTCCCGGCGGGCGCGGGTCTCTCCGTGTTCCCGGCCGACTCCGGCCCCTTGGCGTTCCCGGCACGCTGGGGCTTCGCGGCGTCCCCGGCACGTTCCGGCTCGCCCACCCTCAGCCGAGGCACGGCGGCCAGCAGACGCCTGGTGTACTCGTGCGCCGGACGCAGCAGAACCTCCTCCACCGGCCCGGTCTCCACGACCTCGCCCTCCAGCATGACCGCGACCCGGTCGGCGAAGTCCGCGACCACGCCCATGTTGTGCGTGACCAGCAGCACGCCCGTGCCCGAGCCGGCGGCCAATGCCCGAAGCAGATCCAGGATCTCGGCCTGCACGGTGACGTCCAGGGCTGTCGTCGGCTCGTCGGCGATCAGCAGTCCGGGCGAGTTGGCGATCGCCATGGCGATGACGACCCTCTGCCGCTGGCCGCCCGACAGCTGGAACGGAAACGCCGACGCCCGAAGCTCCGGCTCCGCAATGCCGACCCTGCGCAGCAGTCCGACCGCGGTACGGGCGGCCTCGGCGCGGGACAGGGGGCGGTGGTTCCGGACGACCTCCGCGATCTGCGCGCCCACCCGGGTCAGCGGATCCAGCGCGGTGGCCGGCTCCTGGAACACCATGGAGACCGTGCGACCTCGCAGCCCCGCCAGACGGGACTCGTCGGTGCCGACGACCTCGGTGCCGTCGACCGAGATCCGGCCCGCCACACGGGCGTTGCCCGGAAGCAGCCCCGTCGCGGCGAGCGCCACGGTCGACTTCCCGGAGCCCGACTCGCCGACCAGCGCCAGCGTTTCGCCCGGCCGGACATACAGCGACACGTCCCGTACGGCGGGCACGTCGCCCGTGTCGGTCGAGAAGGTCACGGCGAGATCCTCGATCCTGAGGACGGTCATCCGTGCCCCCTCACGTCGAAGGCGTCGCGCAGCCCGTCGCCGATCGCGTTGAACGCACACACCACGAGGATGATCGCCAGGCCCGGCGGAAGGATCAGCCACCAGCGTCCGGAGTACACGGCCGTCAGACCGGCCGACAGCATGCCGCCCCAGTCGGTCGACGGCGGCTGCACGCCGAGGCCGAGATAGGACACGTACGCCACGAGCAGGATCGCGTCGGCGACCTGGAAAGTCGCCGCGACGACGATCGTGGACACCGAGTTGGGCAGGATGTGCCGCCCGATCGCCCTGCCGTGCGTGCCGCCGACGGCGCGCAGGGTCAGCACGTAGTCCCGGCTCTTCAGGGTGAGTGTCTCCGCCCGTACCAGCCGGGACGGCACCAGCCACGACACCAGGCCGAGGACGACGATCAGGCCGAGCGTGTCCGGGGTGGTGATGGCGGAGACGACGAGCAGGATGAACAGTGCCGGAACGGCGATGCCCGCGTCGACGATCCGCATCATCACCGCGTCCACCCAGCCGCCCGCGTAGCCCGCGACCGCGCCCCACAGCGCGCCGACGACGGTGGCGAGGATCCCGGCGGCGAGCCCGACGAGCAGCGAGACCTTGCCGCCGTACATCAGCCGCCCGAACTCGTCGTGCCCGACGGCGTCCGTGCCCAGCGGATGCGCGCCGCTCGGGGCGAGGTTGACCCGGGCCAGATCGGTGTGTGTCTGGTCCGTCGGGTGGATCAGCGGTCCGGCGAAGCAGAAGAGCAGGAAGAGCAGCACCACCAGGAGCCCGGCGACGGCCAGCCTGTTGCAGGCGAAACGGCGCAGCGGCAGGCGGTGGGCCGCCCCCGGCTCGCGGGCCGGAGCGGTCGCGAGTACGGCAGTCATGTCCCCTCCGTCGTCACCCTGGGGTCGACGATCCGCTGCACGATGTCGGCCAGCAGCGTGCCGGTCACCGTCGCGACGGAGATGACGAGGACGCAGCCGAGCAGCACCGGATAGTCGGAGGACTGCGCGGCGCTCCAGAACAGCAGCCCCATGCCGGGGTAGTTGAAGAGCTGTTCGACGACGAGGGCGCCGCCGAAGAGCACGGGCACGTAGTAGCCGAGCATGGCGATCACGGGCGTGAGCGAGTTGCGGAAGACGTGCTTCCACAGGATCGCCGCCGGCCGGGAGCCGCCGGCGCGGGCGGTGCGGACGTAGTCCTCGGCGAGGTTCTCCAGTGTCGCGGCCCGCATGTACCGGCTGAACACGGCGACCATGGACGCGGCCCCGGTGACCACCGGCAGGACGAGGGCCACCGGGTCCGCGAACACCTGGGACAGCGTCGCGCCCTGCGGCCCCTGCGACGGGAACCAGCGCAGGATCTGGGCGAACACCAGGATCAGCAGCAGCCCCAGGAAGTACACGGGCGTCGAGTACGCGACGAAGCCGAGCGTCGTGACGACGTAGTCCACCGGCTTGTTGCGCCGCACCGCCTGCCACATCCCGAGCGGGATCGCCAGCACCAGACCGACCAGCGCGGACAGCACGGTCAGCACCAGGGTCTTCGGCAGACGCTGTTCGATGAGCCGGGAGACGGTGTCGTTGAGGGTGTACGAGGTGCCGAGGTCGCCGTGCAGGAGGGTGCGCAGGTAGTAGAGGTACTGGACGGGCAGCGGCCGGTCCAGACCCTGGTCGTGGTTGAACGCGGCGATCTGCTGGGCCGTGGCCTGCGGGCCGAGGATGCCGCGTGCGGGACCTCCGGGCAGCGCGTGCAGCAGACAGAAGACCACGACCGTGACGACGAGGATCACGGCCAGCGCCTGCAGGAGCCGCCGGGTGAGGTACAGCGTGGTCTCCATGGTCAGCTGCTCCACTTCCACTGTGCCGGGTGGAAGTTGGCGAGGGAGTCCTGGGAGAAGCCCCCCAGGCCGCCCCGGATGACGGAGATCTGGTAGACGGGCTCCGGCAGCCAGATCACCGGCAGGTCCCGGGCGAGGGCCGCGCTGTAGTCCTGGATCGCCCTCGTCGAACTCGACGTCGTGGACCGGGAGACGAGCCTGTCGACCCCGGGGTCGGAGTAGGTGCCGAAGTTCGAGCCGCCCTTGGACTGGAACAGCGAGTCGCCGGTCGGGAAGGCGGGGAAGTACCAACTGCCTGCGGTCCCGAAGAAGGACAGCTGCCACCTGCAGATCGGCTGCCCGGCGGTGCACTGCGGGGTCTGGGAGAGCACCGAGTTCACCGGCGCGGTCCTGATCGAGAACTTGATCCCGGTCTTCGCGAGCGAGGACTGGACGGCGCTCATCATGTTGTCGGTCACCGCCGACCCGGACTGCGACAGCACCCGCATCGCGAACTCGGTCCCCTTGGCGACGCCCGCACCGCACTGCGCCGGGCCGGGGCCGGGGTCCGTGCAGGTCATGACCCCGCCCTGCTCCCTCCAGCCGTGACCGGTGAGCAGTGCACGGGCGGCCCAGGTCGAGAACGGGTATGGGTTCTTGCGCTGCACCGGTGAGACGAACCCGGACGCCTGGCCCTGCGGGACCGGGCCGTATCCGGGCACCGCCGTGCCGTTGAAGATCACCTTTGCCAGGCCGGTCTGGTCGATCGACCGCTGCACGGCCTGCCGGGCGTAGAGCTGCCGGAACACGGCGCCCATGTCGGGGTTGTTGAAGTTGTAGGGCATGTACGTGATCGCCCAGCCGGACCACGGCTTCACCGAGTAGCCCTGGGCGGTGAACCGCTCCTTCTGGTCGAGGTCCGTCGCCTCGATGTAGCCGTAGTCGACGGTTCCCGAGCGCAGCGCGTTCTTCTCGGCGTCCGCCGTGGTGAACGGAAGCAGGTTCACCGTCGGGATGCCGGGCCGCTCACCGCCGTCGTACGCCCGGTTGGCGGTGAGCACCACCTTGCCCGTGGTGGAGAAGGACCGCACAGCGTACGGTCCGCTGATGGTTCTCCACAGGGCGTCCTTCTCGTAACCGGCGATGTTCTTCGCCGCGTTGTTGAGGTACGTCCACACCAGCTTCGCGCCCGCGGCCGTGCGGTCGGCGTCGGACACCCGCGCCGAGGCGCCCGTCCTGTCCCAGACATGCTGCGGCAGCGGGGTGATGCTGCTCAGCTCGTTGGCCAGCATCCACTGGGAGTTGTAGGCCCGGTCGAATCCGAGGGTGAAGTGGCGGGCGTCCGCTGCCTTGAACGACGTCCAGTCGTCGGGCGCCTTGCCGGGGCTGTAGCCCGCCCACTGAGCCTTGTTCGCCTTGATGAGGTTGAACCAGAACTCGACGTCCCTCGACGTGACGGGTCTGCCGTCGCTCCAGTGCCGCTCGCCCAGCGTGATCCGCACGCTCTTGCCGTCGGCGGCGAAGTCGGCGGCGGTGGCTACGGAACCGGCCTTGTTCCAGGCGATCCGGCCGGTGGAGCCGTCGTAGGCGACGAGTGGCTCCCACAGCGTGTTCGCGATGGAGATGTTGTTGGTGTTCAGATGCGCCGCGGTGCCGATCGGGAGGATCCAGTTCGGGGTGAAGTTCGCGGGCAGAGCGTAGTTGACCGAATCGTGGGACGCGGACGACATGCCGCTCGTCCCGGAACAGCCCGCGAGCAGCAGCGTGCCTGCGGAGAGGGAGGCGGCGAGAAACCTCGTGCGAGCAGGGGACATGGTTCACCTCGGGGGAGTGGGAGGGACCGGAGGTGGGCGGGAGGCCAGTCAACGACCGCCGTGTCCGAAGAAACAGACGCTCTGCTGTAAAAAGCCTGTTACTGCTGTTCTGGAAAAAGCGACAAGGGGTGGTCGCAGGCATACGCTCGACGCCTGGACCGTCGAATCCGGAAGTGGTTTCGCCCATGACCGAAAAAAGTCCGCCGCGCAGGAAACACACCATCGGCGTCTCGTCGTTGGCCGAGCGGGTTCTCGAACTCCTCGCCTCCGGACAGGCGTCGACACGCACGGAGCTGGCAGGGCTGCTCGTGGCCGCCCCGTCGACCATCTCGTTCACCGTGAGCCAGCTGCTGGCCCTCGGGCTGGTCGCCGAGGAGGGCACGGTGACCTCGACCGGCGGGCGCCCACGCAAGGCACTGCGCCTCGGCGGCAGCGACGGCTTCGCGGTGGCGGCCGAACTCGGCGGCCGGCACGCCCACATCGGGGTGGTGCTGGCCGGCGGCGGACTCACCGACGTGTCCACCGTGCCGTTCGCGACGGCCGAGGGTCCCGAGGCCGCGCTGCCCGGACTGGCGGCGACTCTTGAGCAGCTCGCCGAGCAGCATGGCCGACTCGTACTGAAGGGCGTCGGCCTCTCGCTGCCCGGCCCGGTCGACCTCGCCTCCGGTGTCGTCACGCTCCCGTCCCGGATGCCCGGCTGGAACCGCTTCCCCGTCCGCGCCTGGCTGGAGGACCGCTTCGGGGTCCCCGCGGCGATCGAGAACGACGCCAACTGCATGGCCGTCGGTGAGCACATCGTGCAGCCCGCCGAGCGCCGCCAGTCCATCATGGTGAAGGCCGGTACGGCGATCGGCGCGGGCGTGATCACCGACGGACGGCTCTACCGGGGAGGTTCGGGCGCCGCCGGCGAGATCACCCACGTCCGCGTCGAGGCCGCCCACGACATCCCCTGCTCCTGCGGCAACACCGGCTGTCTGGAGACCGTGGCCTCCGGGGCCGCGCTCGTGCGGATCCTGCGCGAGCGGGGACTTGGGGTGACGTCCACCGAGGACGTCGTGCAACTCGCCTCGGACGCCGACCCCGAAGCCACGCGGGCGGTCCGCCAGGCCGGGCGGTACCTCGGCATGGTGCTGGCCGCCAACGTCAACTTCTTCAACCCGGACGCGGTGTATCTCGGCGGGATCCTGTCCACGCTCGAACCCTTCGTGGCCGCCGTGCGGAGCCAGTTGTACGAGGGCTGCCATCCGCTGGTGACCGAGCATCTGACGATCGGGAGAGCGAGCCTCGGGGCCGACGCGGGGCTGGTCGGCGCGGGTCAGTCCGCACTGCAGCGGGCCCTCGCCGAGGCATTGCGCGCGGCCACCGGCCACCACCACTCCTGAGGCCGGGCCCGGACGGCCGATCCGGTCATCACCCCCGAGGCCGGGCACCGGCAGCCGATCCGGCCATCACCCCCCCGACTCAGCCAGCGGAGGAGCCATGCCACCATCCCGTCCCGTGATCGCCGTTGCCGGTCTCGGCATCGAGTCGTCCACCTTCTCCCCGGCCCGCACCGAGTCCGCCGCCTTCCACCCGCAGCGGGGCGGCGACGTCCTCACCCGCTACCCGTTCCTGGCGCCCGGGACTCCGCTGCGCACCGCCGCCGACTGGCGCGGGGCGCTGGTCGGCAAGGCCCTGCCAGGAGGCACGGTGACGGCATCCGCGTACGCCGACCTGTCCGACGAACTGGTCGCGAAGCTCGCGGAGTTGGGGCCCATCGACGGCCTCTGGTACGACATCCACGGGGCGATGACCGTCGAAGGCATGGACGACGCGGAGGCGGAACTGCTGGCGCGCATGCGCCGAACCGTCGGCCCGGACGTGATCGTCTCGACCTCCATGGACCTGCACGGCAATGTCTCCCGTGCCCTGGTCCATCTGACCGACCTGATCACCTGCTATCGCATGGCCCCGCACGAGGACGCCGTGCAGACCAAGGAGCGCGCCGCCCGCAACCTCGTCGGACAACTGACGGGCGGCGGACCCCGTCCGGTGAAGGCGTGGATCCCGGTGCCGGTACTGCTGGCCGGCGAGCAGACCTCGACCCGGATCGAGCCCGCCAGGAGTGTCTACGCGGCCGTCGAGGAGGTAGAGGCCACCGAGGGGGTGACCGACGCGGCGATCTGGGTCGGCTACGCCTGGGCGGACGAACCGCGCAACCGGGCCGCCGTGGTCGTCACCGGTCCCGACGGGACCGCTGTCACCGCCGGTGCCGAGCGTCTGGCCCGCGGCTTCTGGGAGGCGCGGCACGACTTCGCCTTCGTCGCCCCCACCGGCACCCTCGGCGTCTGCCTCGACGAGGCACTCGCCTCAGCGGCACGCCCCTACTTCATCAGCGACACGGGCGACAACCCGACGGCGGGCGGCGCGGGCGACGTGACGTGGGGCCTTCGGCACGTGTTGGCGCGCCCGGAGTTCCAGGACCCGTCCGGCCCGACCGTGCTGTACGCCTCCCTGCCGGGACCGTCCGCGGTCGACACGGCTGTGCGGGCGGGCGTCGGCGCCACGGTCACCGTCACCGCGGGCGCGGACGTCGACGACCGGCACGCCGGACCGCTCACCCTGACCGGCGTGGTGCACGCGGTACGGCACGGTGACCGGGACGCACACACGGAGGCGGTCCTGCGCGTCGGCGGCGTGTACGTGATCCTGACCCGGCTGCGCAAGCCGTACCACCACGAACACGACTTCACCGACCTGGAGCTGGACCCGCGCACGGCCGACGTCGTCATCGTCAAGATCGGCTACCTGGAACCGGAACTCTTCGCCATGGCCGCCGGATGGAAGATGGCACTCACACCGGGCGGCGTCGACCAGGACCTGCTGCGACTCGGCCACCGTCGCATCCGCCGGCCGATGTTCCCCTTCGACCCGCAGATGCCCGACCCTGACCTCACGGCCCGGATCATCGCCTCCTCGCACCGCCCGCTCGGCGGGCCCGACGAGTGAGACGCTCTCCGCTCGGGCTCGCAGCAGCAGACACCGGTCCCGACGTCCGTGCGCACCCGCAACCGCCCCTTCGCCCCCCGGCCGCCGCTGCTCCTCGGCGGCCCACCGCCGTACCCACTCGGGGCCCAGCGCCGCGCTGTCGCGGCGCTTCACCGGCCTCGTCGGCGAGCCGCCGCCGGCCCACCTCACCCGCGGGCGCCCCGAACTGGCCGGCCGGCGCCTCCGCGACACCACCGACTCACTGCCCGGCGTCGCGAAGAGTGTCGGTGCCCGGCGTCGCGAAGAGCGTCGGCCATGCCTCGGTGTCGGCGTTCTCCCGCGCCTTCGCGCGGCAGTGGGGAACGCCGCCGAGCCGCGACCGCGCCGACCGCCGCCCGATCTGACACCCACGTGTCCGTGCAGGCCGGGGCACCGCCGCCCGCACCGCGGCCGGCTGCGGCGCGAGGGCGGTTCCCATGAGGACGGGCCTTCGGTCTCAGCCGGTGTCAGCAGATGTTCTGGACGTACCAGACCGGGGCCCAGCTTCCGTGGGCGTCCGAGGACGGCGCGCCCTTGGTCGTGAAGATCAACTTCTTGTGCTTGTCGAACATCTTCGTCACCGTGCCGTGGGTCTGGTTGTTGTACCAGGACCCTCCGCGGCCCATGCCGTCGGGGATCGCCTGCATGTAGCAGTCCTTGTACCTGAATCCGAGCTGCTTGAAGTCGGACTGCTTGTAGCCGCAGAAGTAGCCCTTGGGACAGTCGGCCGGCGCGGACCGAACGGCGGGCTGCGCGGCGCTCGACGGAGCCGTGGACAACGCCACGGCCGCCACCGCTCCGGCGGCCACGAGAAGGCGCCGCAGAGATGTCCGGCGGGTGGAGTTCAGCATGTGAGTTCCCTTCTGTACCTGCTCGACGAAGACGGAACCGAGTGGAGCGGACCAGCGGGGGCCACGGTGCGTGACCGCAGCAGTCCCTCCACCGAGCCCCGCGGCGATCGGCGTTCGTGCCGGGGCGCCCTGGGCTCGCATCACTGATCCCAGCGGACCGGCGCATTGTTCGTCAGTACGTTCCGGGCGGGCAAACAATGGCCGGAGGTGATTCTTCCGGGGCCGCGCACATCACCCGTAGCGTGGCCGGGGCCAACACGGGGCGGTTCACGGGGGTGTGGGGTGGCGGGTCGCCGTGAGGTGCCGGTCGATCCGGAGGCGGGGCCGGTGCAGCGGTTCGCGTTCGAGCTGCGCAAGCTGCGGGCGGAGGCGGGCGGGACCACTTATCGGATGCTGGCACAGCGGGCGGGATATTCGGCGACGACGTTGTCCCAGGCGGCTGCGGGTGAACGGCTGCCGTCGCTGCCCGTGGTCCTGGCCTACGCGACCGCCTGCGGAGGTGACGCGGCACAGTGGGAAGCCCGGTGGCGGGAGGCGGTGCAGGAGGCCGCCGCCCTGGACCGGGAGGAGCCCGGGGAGGAGCCGGACCCGCCGTACCAGGGGCTCGCCCGGTTCGAGTACGGGGACAGCGACCGCTTCTTCGGCCGTGACCGGCTCACCGGTGAGCTGCTGGATCTCGTGCGCCGCCGGCCGTTCGCGGCGCTGTTCGGCCCGTCGGGCATCGGCAAGTCCTCTCTGCTGCGGGCGGGTCTGGTGCCCGCCCTGCGGGAGCGGAGCGCGTCGGGTCCGCGCCTGGCGGCGATCCGGGTTCTCAACCCCGGTGAGCACCCCTTCCGCGACCACGGCCATCTCCTCACGCCCGCGGCATGCGAGGACGGCGCGGACACGCTGGTCGTCGTCGACCAGTTCGAGGAGGTGTTCACCCTCTGCAGGGACAGGGAACGCGCCCGGTTCATCGACCTCATGCTGACCGCACGCGACCCGGGCAGCCGGTTACGGGTCCTCATCGCGGTCCGCGCCGACTTCTACGGCCACTGCGCCGACCACGGCGACCTGGCCGACGCGCTGCGCGACGCCCATCTGCTGGCGGGCCCGATGAGCCAGGCCGAGCTGCGCGAGGCGGTGGTGAGGCCGGCGTCGGCGCGCGGTGTGGTCGTGGAACGCGCACTGACGGCACGGCTGGTGGAGGAGGCCGCCACCGCGCCGGGCGGACTGCCCCTGATGTCGCATGTGCTGCTGGAGACCTGGCGACGGCGGCGGGGCTGCAGGCTGACCCTGGAGGGCTATCGGTCCGCCGGGGGCCTGGACGGCGCCATCGCCAAGACCGCCGAGAACGTCCATCGGCGCTTCACGCCACAGCAGGCGGAACTGGCCCGCCGGATCCTGCTCCGGCTCGTCGCCCCGGGCGAGGGAACCCCGGACATGCGCCGCCCCGCCCCGCTCGCCGAACTGGACGGCGGTCCTGACGGTGGGCAGACCGCCCTCGTCCTGGAGAGGCTGGCCCGCGCCCGGCTGCTGACCCTCGACCAGGACACCGCCGAACTCGCCCACGAGGCGCTCATCACCGGCTGGCCCCGGTTGCGCCAGTGGATCGACGAGGCCCGCGAAGACCTGCGCGTTCAACGGCAACTGACGGAGGCGACCCGGCTCTGGGAACAGCTGGGACGCGACCCGGGCACGGTGTACCGGGGCGCACGCCTGGCGGTGGCCGCCGCACTGCCCCGGTCCTGTCTTTCCGCCGGTGAACGGGAGTTCCTCGACGCCGGCCTTGCCGCCCGGCTCGCCGAAGAGGCAGCGGCACGGCGCCGCACCCGTCTGCGGAACCGGGCAGTCGCCCTGCTCGGCGTTCTGTCCCTGCTGGCCACGGTGACCGCCCTCTACGCGGTCCATGCGCAGCGCACGGCGGACCTGCAGCGGGACGTCGCCAGGTCACGGGAACTCGCGGCAAGGTCCGAGGCGGTGCTTCCCCGACTGCCGGAGGCGGCCATGATGCTGGCGCTCAAGGGCTATCGGACAGCACCCACGGTCGAGGCCCGCGGCAGTCTGCTCAGTTCCTACGCCAGGTACACGGCCGACCAGCTGACCGGCCACACCGCCGCCGTCCGGACGCTGGCCTTCAGCCCCGACGGCCGTACTCTGGCCACGGCCGGCACCGACCACAGCGTCAAACTCTGGGACACCGGCACGCACCGGTCGGCCGCAACGCTGACCGGGCACACCGACACGGTGACCGGCGCAGCCTTCAGCCCGGACGGCCGCACCCTTGCCACGGCCGGCGCCGACCACAGCGTCAAACTCTGGGACACCCGCGCACAGCGGGAGACCGCCACGCTCACGGGCCACGGCAACACCGTCAACGCCGTGGCGTTCGGTTCGGACGGACACACACTGGCGACCGGAAGCTCCGACGGCACGGTCAGGCTCTGGGACACGGCCACGCGGCGGACGACGTCCGTCCTCGACGAACACACCGGGGCCGTCATGACGGTGTCCTTCTCGCCCGACGGCACCGTCCTGGCCGCGGCCGGTACCGACCGCAAGGTACACCTGTGGTCCGTGGCGTCGCGGCGGGTCACCCGCATTCTCACCGGGTCCAAGGACACCGTCCGCGCACTGGCCTTCTCGCCGAGCGGGCAGACCGTGGTGGCGGCCGGTGACGACGGCGTGGCCAGACTGTGGAGCGTCACAGCACCACGACCCCCTGCTGTCCTCGATCCGCGCGGGGACTCGTTGACCGCCGCGGCGTTCTCACCGGACGGCCGCACCCTGGCCACCGCGGGCCTGGACGGCGTCAGGCTCTGGGACACCCGCACACACCGGAGGACCGGCCGCCTGCCCGTGACCGGGAACGCGGTGGCGTTCAGCCCGGACGGCCGCAATCTCGCCACCGCCGACCAGGACGGGGGAGTGCAGCTGTGGAACACGGCGACCCGCCGGAAGACCGCGACGCTCGGCGACACCGCGGCGGGCAGCCGGGCTGCCTTCAGCCCGGACGGCCACACCCTCGCCACCACCTTCACCGACGGCACGGTGCTGCTCCGGGACCTCTCCCGGCACCGGCAGACCGCCGCCTGGAAGGCGGGACCGGGCGCCGCATGGGGGGTGGCCTTCAGCCCCGACGGCCGTACGCTCGCCACCGGCGGCTACGACCACACGGTGCGCCTGTGGAACGCATCGACGCACCGCCAGACCGCCGTCCTCACCGGACACACCTCCACCGTCCTCGCGGTGGCCTTCAGTCCCGACGGCCGCACACTGGCAACGGGAGCCTACGACGGGACGATGCGCCTGTGGGACGTCGCTGAGCGTCGGACCGCGGCCGTACTCCACGGGCACACGGACGCGGTGATGTCGCTGTCGTTCAGTGCGGACGGCGGCACCCTCGCCTCTGGCGGCAGCGACCGGACCGTGCGGCTGTGGAGTGTGGCCGGCCGCCGTGGCGTCGCCGTGCTCCACGGGCACACGGACGCCGTCAACGCGGTGGGGTTCAGTCCGGACGGCGGCACCCTCGCCTCTGGCGGCAGCGACCGGACCGTGCGGCTGTGGAACGTTGCCGGCCGCCGTGGCACGGCCGTACTCCACGGGCACAGCGACATCGTCTCGGGAGACTCCTTCACCCCTGACGGGCATACGGTGATCACCGGGAGCTACGACCGCACGGTAAGGCTGTGGCAGGTGGATACGGCCCGGACGACCGCTGTCCTCGACGGCGAACGCGACAGCATCGTCGCGACGGCCCTGAGCCCTGACGGCCGGACCCTCGCAACCATAGGCGGCAGCGTCGGCGATCGACGGGTATGGAGCCTGGACCCGGAGCGGACGGCCGGGCGCATCTGCCGGGCCGGCCGAACACACCACTGGGCCGAGCTGCTGGCCGATCCCCCGGGGACGCCTGCCACTTGCCGAGACGCACACCCGTGATGCGAGGGCGGGGAGACCGCACGGTCCCCACGCCCTCGCGACCCGATGACCGACGGTGTGACGCGCATCATGGATCTGGACTGAGTCCAATCCGGGATTCATTCCGTACTCATGCCCAGAAGCTGACGCAGGGGGCGTCAGCTGGGATACGGGGAGACAAAGGAATCATGGGTATGAACGGGATGTTCCCGATGCGGCGCGCGGGCCTGACCATCGTCGCGGTCGCAGTGGCCGCCACCGGCGGCATCGCCGCCGCAGCGAACCCGGCCCACGCCACCACGGGCCACACCGGCAAGCACGCGACCATCCTCGCCACCGCCCTGCGGGGCGCCAACGAGGTGCCCGTCGCGGGCGGGCCGGGCGTCGGGGACAAGGACGGTGCCGCGCTCGAGTTCATCAAGGTCCAGGGCAACAAGGTGTCCGTCGCCGTGACCTGGCGCCACACCGGCAGGCCGACCTCGCTCCACATCCACCAGGGCGCCAAGGGCACCAACGGCAGCGTCAAGATCGACTTCGGCAGGCTGCTTCACAAGGCCAAGGGCCACACCATCACCGGCACCGTGAAGGTGAACGACCCGGCCCTGCTCAAGAAGCTCACCACCGACCCCGGTTCCTTCTATGCGAACCTGCACACGGCCGCATTCCCGGGCGGCGCCGTCCGCGGTCAGCTGCACAAGGTCACCACGGTCGTCACCTCCCGCACCGCTGCGCACGGCTTCGAGGCCTCCGTGGTCAAGGGCAAGCAGATCTACGAGTGCAAGCCGGCCGACGGCGGTGGCTACGCCTTCGCCCAGCGGGACGTCCGAGCCCTGCTCGGCGGCTCCATCCGGCACTCCTTCGTCAAGCCCAACTCCGGCACGCCGCAGTGGATCGCGCCGGACGGCAGCGCCGTCACCGGTGCCGTGATCGGCAAGACACCCAACGGCGAGGGCAACATTCCCGAACTCGACCTCAAGGCCACCCCGTCGGGCAGGCATCACGGACTGCTCGCCGGCACCACGGAGATCCTGCGACTGAACACCGTCGGCGGAGTCGCCCCGACCGGGTCCTGCACCCCGGGCTCGATCGCCTCGGTGCCCTACCAGGCGGACTACGTCTTCGTGCAGAGCTGATCCCGGGTCACAGTGTGCTGCGGCGGCGTCTCCCCGACCGAGCCCACGGGGCGGGGGAGGCGTCGCCCCGTATGGCGTCGCCCCGCACGGCGTCGCCCCGCACGGCGTCGCCTCGGACGGCTTCGCCCCCGTATGGCTTCTTTCGTGTCGACCGGCGGCCTGCGACGATCGCCCGCGGCCGGGCCGGATTCCGCAGCCTCGACCGACGCGCGCAGAGGACGTCGCAACCGCCGGCTGCCTGGCGGAACTTGTCCCGGCACGGCGGTGGTTCCCCTGCCAGAGAGGGCCATTTGCCGCCAAAACCCTGCCCGGCCGCCTGCGCAGCCTTCGCATCGGGAATGTTCTCGTTCCGGAGTCGTGGGAATGCGTCGCGGTGCCGGGGCGGTCGCAGGAAGGGCCATGGTCATGCCGCAGGACATCGTGTTCCACCTTCCCTGCGCGCCGGACGTCAGCGCGGACGCGGACGGTGCCCGGCGGCGCAGCCTCGACTGGTGCCGAAGCCAGGGCCTGGTGACACACCCCGTCGACCGGGAGCGCTTCCTGCGCTGGGACATCGCCGGGCTGATGGCGGCGTGGGTCTCGCAGGCCGCAGGCGACCGATTGGATCTGACGGTGGACGCGGTGGTCGTGGCCACGTTTCTGGACGACCAGTTCGACGGCCCGCTGGCCGCCCGGCCGAGCCGCGTCGCCGCGGCCTGCCGCGCACCCACGAGCCGTGCTCGCCCTCACCTCCACCGCACTGCGAACCGACGCTCCCCTTCACGACGGCACCCGCCTGTGGTGGGGCCACACACCTCACACCCCATGCCGCCCGACCGGCACCGGCACTCCGTCGCACCCGCCTCAGCAGCAGGACTGATCGTCACCGTCCGGCATTCGGACAGGGCGACCGTGCTCTAGGCTGCAGTGATCTCCACGGTGCCGGAAGATGCCTTCGCGGTGATCGTCGCCCTGGCGGACGGATCATTGGGGACCCTGACGTCACGCTTTCCCGAGGTGGTGGACACGGCGACCTTGTACGGGCCGTCGGGGACCTTCAGCGTCATGCTGCCGGATCCGGTGTCCGTCGTGACCGACGTCGGTGCTTTCGTGAAGCCGAGATGGGTGGCACCCGAGTAGGACCGGATTTCGGCGCTCGGACCACTGAGCCCCGAGCCGGTGATGCTGCCCGAGGACGTCTCGACCTTCAGCGGACCGGAGATGTCCTCGGCCCGCACGTCTCCGGAGCCGGTGCGGATGCCGGCGGCCGCGACGCCGGCCACGGTGATCCGGCCACTGCTGTTGCTCAGTTCGACCCTGGCCGAGGCCGGGACTGTCAGCGTGTAGTCGACGTAGCAGTTGTCGCAGCCGTTCGTGAAGGTGAGCACTCCACCCGTGACCTGCTGGGAGGGCTTGGGCCTGGTGCTGTCACGGTAGTGGACGGTGCGGTGGACGGTGACGCCCGAACCGTCCCCGGCCCTGATGTCGATGGAACCACGCCTGGCGTCGGTTAACTCGACCGAAGCGACGGCCTCTTTGACCGTGGCGTCCGCGGTGGTGCTCTTCATGCCGCCGTCCGTGCCGGAACAGGACGTCACCAAGAGGCAGACGGCCACAGCGGCGGGCAACAGGGTCAAACGGTGGTCGATGGTCATGGTGCTCCTCTTCGTGATCAGGCAGGGCCCCGGCAACGCGGAGCCCGCGGGCGGGAGAAGAGGAAGCCGGCACCGCATGGCATCCTTCATCTCCGCCGTCTGCCGGGCCCCGTCACCGGACGGCACCTCATGATTCTCGGCATGGCCTTGGCACGGTATCCGGCTGACTGGTCCGACCACACGGGGGAGAACCCCACCATCAGGTCACCGATGGAAATACAACGGCAAGTCATCAGTCTGGCCGCGACCGAACAGGTGGGATTCCGCATCCCCGCGGCTCGCATGAAAACGGGACCCGGTCAGACTGCGGACACACCTTTCGCGGGCCACCGTTCGCCGGTCACCTCACGTGCGACACGGTGCCACTGGACTTCCCCGCCCGGAAGCGGCCAGGCCCATGTTGGCTGTTGCGCCGTGTGCAGTGCCTCGAGGCGGCGGGCAAGGGACGGCCCTGCGCCGGCGGCACCGTCTGGGACGGAGGCGCCATGGACAGCGCGCAGCTCGGCGAAGCGGGCCAGTTCGGCCTCGTAGAGGTGCACCGCCTCCTCGGTGCCTGAGGCCACCTCGTCGCTCGGTGCGGTGCGGTGCAACTGCAGCAGGGAGGGTGCGGTCGACTCGGCGATCGCTGCAGCGAGCCGCGCATGACCGTCCAGAAGCAGGTGACAGTCCAGGCCACTGACCCACCACAGCAGGACGGGCGGGAGTGTGCCGGCACGGGCCTGCTTGCGGTACGCCTTGACCCGGCCGTCGTCCGCATCGGGCATCGGGCGCAAGGGGAGGATCTCCCACGACCCGGAATGGATGAACCAGTCGATGTATCCGTCCGGATGGCCGTCGATGAGCATCGAGTTCCAGTACTCGGCCTGCGGTCGCCGTCCGTGGTTCCAGCGCAGGAGCGGGCTCTCGGACGACAGCAGCCACCGGCCGTCGTGCAGAGGACTGCCCGGTGAATCGAGCAGGTGCTGTGCGAAGCGGTACGCCCAGCGATCCAGGTTGCCGGCCAGGGCCCGTCCCGTGTCGGCACGCAACGGCGGGACGAGGGAGCGGTAGGCGTCGGTGCGCCAGAACTCGACTCCGTGGAGGTGCTCGTCGACATCGGCAAGGAGCACGGGCCGCGACTGCTGGGTAAGAAGCAGCAAGCACTCGGCGCTGAACAGACACAGACCTGGTTGGCGGCGTCCCTGTACCTCCAGGGACAAGCCCGTCCATGTGCCGTCGTCCCGAGTGATGTCTGTGCGCCGCATGCCAGGACCATAGATGGTGCACACGGTCGACCGCACAGCTGATTCCGCCGGCACCCAGGTCGTCCGGTATCAGGAAGTGCATCCCGACGATCGTCATGGGCATGCCGCCGGAAAGGGGGCTCGCGGTACGTCGCGTGCACCGGTTCACCCAGGTGGCGAGGCCGGAGGCCGGACGGCGTGTGTCTGGACCCCGCACCGGGGTGGGTCTGGACCCACCCCGGTGCGGCGGCTGGGGGCATGGTCCGCGTTCGCGCGGCTCCGTAGCGTCGAAGGCGGCCAGAACGGACACGGACGAGGGTGAAGGACATGACCGGGACGCACATCGTGGACAAGAACGTGAAGTCGTCGAACGGGCCGATGCTGCAGAGCCTGGGGCTGAACGTCGTCGCGCCGCTGGCCGTGTTCTACGGCCTGCGGGCGGCCGGGGTCGGCCTGTGGTGGGCGGTGCTGGCGAGCGCCGTCCCGCCGTTGGTGGAGGGGGTGCTGACGGTGGTGCGGGAGCGGCGCGTCGGGATGCTGGGTGTGCTCGTGCTCAGTTTGGTGGTTCTGGGCGCGGCGCTGTCGGCGGTGACGGGGAGCCCGCGGTTCATGTTCGCCAAGGACGGCTGGATGACGGGGGTCGTCGGGCTCGTGTTCCTGGTCTCGCTGCGCGGACAGCCGATCATCTACCGGATCCTGTCGTCGGTGGCGAGGGGGGACAGGCGCGCGCACGTGGAACGCAACTGGCAGGCGTCGCCGACCTTCCGCCACGTCATGCGGCGGCTGACGGTGGTGTGGGGCGTGGGTCTGCTGCTGGACTCGGTGGTGCGGGTGGTGATCGCGTACACCCTGCCCATCGACTCGGTGATGCTGGTGACCTCGCTCCAGTACGTGGCGCTGTTCGTGTCCCTGGAGATCTTCAGCCGGCGCTACGGGCGGAAGCCGGCCCGGGTCGCTGCCATCCACAAAGAGGCTGCAACGGCCGCCTGACAGGGGCATCGGACCTGACGAGGGTGACCCTGCCCGTGCGCGGCACCAGCAGGTTGCAAAGACCACTGAGATGGCCGGCGGTGCACGCGGAAACACCCATGCAACGAACTCGGTCAAAGCCACGTCCGGAAGGACAGCAGGCCCAGTCCTGCGGTGGCTGCATGTCGCCACACGCGCAGGGGGCCGTCGAGGAGCTGCGCAGGATCGGTGACTCCGGGCCAGTCCTCGATCCCGGCCGGGACCCGGTCCAGCTCCGCACCGACCGGTTCGAGGGCGGCTTCGACGCCGGGCAGGCAGGCGCGTACGTCGGCAGCGGAATGTGTGGTGGCCGCTGGCAGCCCGATCGGTGGCGCCCAATCGCCGAGCCGGCGCCGTCGGGAGATCGCGCTCGGGGCTCAGCTCCTCCATCCTGTCCCCATGAGGTTGGTGGGTGAGCCGGTGACGGCGGACAGGGCAACGCTTCTGAACGAGCTGCGATTCGACCCTGATGCGGTCTACAAGCTCGACCGCCCATTGATGCTCACTCCCGGCGACCAGGTGCACGTTCTCGGGGACCGGCAAGTCATCGTCAGGCGCGCGGCCGGACGCGAGGAAAGGCCCGCCGGGCACTGGACTCCCTGGTGCTGGAGTTGGCGTCTGCTCTGACTCCTGCCGTGCCGCATGGAGGAAGGATCCGGGGCCGGCGTACACCGTTGGCGCTGTCGGCGCGCTCATCCCAACCCTCGAGCAGTGGGAGATCAAAGTGTTGCGGAGCCGGCCGAGGAGACTTTCGTATGCGCCGTCACGCACAGTCGACGTCCGGTGGTCGGCCGGGCAGAAGCAGACGGTTGTTGCCGCGATCCCCGACGGCGTTGCATGGACCTGCCCGAGTTAGCAATTGGGGTGCGGTGCCGACGGGGGAACGGCACCACACCCCAACACGAGCAGCTTATCGGGAAGTAGAGTCGCGGGGCCCGCTTGCAGATATTTTGCTTTTGTGAATATTTGTCTTTGCGGTGAACCCTGCGCAGGGGGAGGCGGTACGGATGGGGTCGCTGCGTCGGCGTCGTCAACAACCACGGGGAGCAACATGCTGCGTTTCGTCCATCGGGTCACCAAGTACGACCCTGCCGACCGCGACGGGCACGGCAGCTACATCGGCGCCGAGGAATCGACCAGCGACCACGGGCCCGTGGAGTCCGCCTACTTGCAGGCTGTCGCCGCCTTCGCCGCGGCAACAGGCGTCGAGCACCTGGTCGTTCGCGAGCCGCAGATCACCGGCTTTGCCCATTTCGGCAGGGAGCCGGCGATCGATGGCCACGGCCTGCACGGGCTCTTCCCACCCGACCTCAGCGGATTCCACGACGGCGCAGAGGTGTCCGTCCCCGTCGGTCTGGAGCTGATCCGGGCCATGCTCCGCGACAACGGTGCCTGGTGCCGTCTGGAAGTCGAGGGCGCGTTCGCCGTGCACGTCGGGTGGGACCAGTACGTCTATGTCAGTAGCGACAAGCCGTGCTGGGACGCCCTTGCGTACACCCGGACACTCGGCCTCTTCCCGGAACGCGTGGAGGCCTCGCCCTACGAGGCGAGCCGCGACGATGAGGCCGGCGTACAACGACCTGCCGACGACGACTTCTGGGCCCGTGTGAGCTGGTCCATAGGGCGGCGGACGGTCATGTTGGAGGAGGGGTACCTCGACAACGCCTCCCGCTGGCACCGCCTCACGGAAGAGACCCTCGACGCGGTGCGCGCCGGGCTCACCCCTCGTGCCAAGCTGACCGTCTGGCCGGACCTGTCCGCCGACGTCGACGCAGTTCTCGCCGGGCTCCCCGAGGAGGGCCCGGTGGAACTCGTCTGGGAGGACGAGAACGGGGCGATCACCAGCACGATCGCAGACGAGACCGAGTACCGGGCCCTGGCGGCACGGATGGTGGGTGCTCGGGCCGCTGCTGCTCTGTCCCTGGATGTCGACGCACGTCACCCCTTGTGTACCGCTGTTCTGCCTGACAATGACGGCGTGTTGCGAGCCAGGTGGCGGACCGAGCAGACCCCCAGTGACCGGATCTGGGCCTTTCTGAAGACTCTCCGCCGCGGGCAGACCGTCACCGGTGTGGTCACGGAGATCGCCGACTTCGGTGTCACGTTCGTGGACATCGGTGGCTTCACCGCAATGATCAACATCCCTGAGCTGTCGTGGAGGCACTTCGATCACCCGTCCGAGATCGTCACCGTCGGGCAGGAGATCTCCGCCGAGATCCTCGACGTCGACCTGGTGCGAGAGCGCGTGCCGCTTTCGCTGAGGGCACTGCAGGAGGACCCTCTGGTGCAGCTCGTACAGCAGGTCGGGAAGGTCGTGACGGGAGTCGTGACCAAACTCCTGCCGTTCGGTGTCTGCGTCCGAATCGAGGAGAGGGAGGACGGCTTCGTCGGTCTGGTGCACAACGGCGAGCTGTCCGAGGAAACCGTCGCCGCCCCCGAGGACGTGGTCCAGGTCGGCGACCCTCTCGTTGTGAAGATCCTCCATGTCGACCTCACCCGCCGACGAATCACCCTGTCCCACCTGCAGGCTGTGGACGCAACGGGGCTTGCGTCCACGCCCGGTGAGCGCCGCTGCACCTGATGGTCGGGCGACGTGGCATCGTGTGGGCCGGCGTCCGGGTGCTCGCCGCCGGCCGCACACGAACCATCAGTGTGCCGGGTCAGCTCCCGTCGCGCACTGCCGCCAGGCCGTTGAACACGCCGACGTAGGCGGTGCCGTCGGGCCCCAGGGTGATCGGGGCCCAGTTGTTGTCGTATCCGACGCCGGTGCCGACGAGCTGCTTCCAGCGGGTGCGTCCCGTGCGGAAGTCCACGGCGGTCAGGTACCAGGCGTCGATGCCGAGGGAGTTGGGGTCCTTGGTGTAGAGGTAGACCAGCCCGTTGCCGGTGGACAGCTTCGGCACGACGGAGGGCGACCGCTCGGCGCTCTCCCACACTGTGTCGCATCCGCTGCCGTCCGGGCGGACGTCGATCCGGGTGACCCCGCCGACGACGCTCCGGCCGAAGGCGAGTGACGAGACGTTCTCGTAGCCGTAGTTGTTCTCGACCACGAGACTGTTGCCCCAGCTGATCAGGGAGTTGTCCGTGGTGGACGCACCCGGTCCGAAGACGGGGATCTCGCACACCAGCCGCCGGCCGGCGGGGACGTCCGTGCCGCGCCGGTAGACGAGGACGTGCATGCGGTCGTCGGCGTTGTCGGTGATCGCGACGTAGCGGCCGCCGTCACCGAAGACGTCCGGGGTCGTTCCCGAGCCCTGGTTGACGGAGCCGGGCTTGGTGCCGGTTCCGCGGTCGTAGGTCTGCCGCCACAGCACGGCGGGTGTTCCGTCCGCGGCGGCAGTGAACTCGTACAACGCGTGGTCGGAGACGATCGACACACCGTCGGAGGCGACGGAGAAGGAGTTCTGGATCTCCTCGTCGGCCAGCCGGACGGAGCGGATGGTCCCGGTGGCGGGATCGACGGTCCCGATACGTCCTTGCCGGGTGACCCACCAGATGCGGCCCTGCCAGTCCGGCATGACCGAGGTGACCGGGTCGCAGGTCCCGGTGGGGTGCAGATGGGTCCAGGTCACGCAGTCGTGGGGGACCTGACCGGTCAGGTCCCAGTCGTCGGTGACCGTGAACTCCCAGCTGCCGTCGGGCTTTTGCCGGTGTGCCAGCCGGATGACGTGCTGCCGGGAGTCCGCGAGGACCAGGCGGTCTTCGTCGTCGAGGTAGGAGTAGGCGCCACCGGACGTGTCCTTGAAGATCCGTGAGAAGTCGAGCCGGGTGATCGCCTCCACCGTGGACGGGCGTTGCGGCAGTTTGTACTCCGCCAGAGTCGCGAGACTGCGCGGGTCGAGCAGCTTGACCAGGAACCCGCTGAACGTCCCGCACACGGTGACGATCCGCCCCTCCCGGTCGAAGGTCACGTTGGCGCACTCGCCACCCAGCAGAGCCACCCGCTCGCTGCTGACCTGCGGGTGAACACCGAGCGGACCGGACCACGGGTAGGTCGCGCTGCCCCAGCCGTCCGCATGCATACCGGACCGGCCGTTCGTGGCGAGGTACGGGTGCTGCGGGGGCTGCGTGCCGGGCACCGGTTGTGCGGTGGCCGAGGCACCGTCGTAGGCGTCGACCAGGCGGTGGCCGGGCGCCTTGGGGATCGGCTCGGCCAGGGCGGGCGTGGGCACGGCAACGGCCGTCCCGGCGGCCAGCGCCAGGGTGACGGCCAGGGCACGGCAGAGTGTCCTGCGGGACATGCGGCTCCTCGGGATGCGAACAACAGGTGGTCGCGCCGCCGCGACCATAGGAGCGCTCCACCGAGGAGTCCACACAAACATGAGAATTGTTCATGATCTCGCAATGACCGATGCGTGATGCGCCTGCTGCGCACCGGCCACCACCCCACCCGGGGCCCACAAGGGGCGTCGCTTCCTGTCAGGACACCAGGGTCTGCTCCTCCAGTTCCGTCAGTCTCACGGTGCACAGGCCGCTGCGCTCGGACTTGACCTCCGTCACCTTGAGCTGGGTGCCCGGCAGAAGGATGAACTCCTCCTCGCCGGTGAACGCGGAGAAGTCACGAATACCCACGGCCCGGGCAGGGGTCACCTCGAACAGCGTCCGCTTGCCGCGGCTGCCGAGGAACCCCTTGGCCACGCCGAGCTGGGACGTGCACGAGGACACACCCCACCAGGTCACGGTCCGTCCGAGCGGGTACTGCGCGCGCAGGTCCAGCGAGACCCCGCGCCACAACGGTGCGCTACGGACAGGGAGTTGCGAAACCGCCGAGAACAACAACCGCAGATACGGCAGGTACGGGACGAGCCTGGACCGGTCCGGGGAGCGCAGGACGGCGTTGATCTCCCGGTAGAACGCGGACTCGCAGGTGTACAGGTAGAGGGCGGCGACCGCCTCGGCGGACAGGCCGCCGGACATCTCGTCCGCCCGCAGCTTGCCGAACTCGTGCGACCGGTCGACGTGCCGGCCCAGCCCGGACAGCAGAGCGGCGACCGGGGCGACAGCCTCGCGGAAGTCCATGAGCGGGGTGTCGAACACACCCGTGATCGCGGGAAGGGCGAGACCTTCGTCCTTGACGCTGGAGAGCCGGTCGAGGTAGAGCTGGTGCAGCTCCATGGTGGAGGCGATGAACGCGCCCATGCGGTCGGCGACACCGCCGTCGACCCCGTCCGTCTCTGCAGCGAGCTTGTTCCAGCCGGTGCTCGGGAGCCAGTCGATCTCGTCGGCGCCCAGCGATGCCAGGGCCGCGTTCACCATGCCGAAGTGCTCGCCGTCGCAGAAGATGTCACCCTGCGCCGCGGGGTTGGCGTGGTCGATGTGCCGGACCTCGACCTCGGGGTACTTCTTCTGGAGTTGGAGAACGACCTTCTTCAGACTGCGCGCGTGCGCCCCCCACCATGCGAAGACGACCCCGCGGTCCTCGTCGTCGGCGTTCTGCTTGGCCCTGAGGATCTCCTCGACGATCCGCTCGGCGACCGGCCGCCAGAAACGGGTGTGCCGGTCGGTGCCGATCGCCCCGTCGCCGTTGGCCGTCAGCGCCGCGTTCAGCAGCAGCACGCCCTGCGTGAGCATCGCCTGGAACCACTCCGGCGGCTGGACGGTGTCCTGTTTCTTCAGCAGCGCGCGAACGTCGGCTATCGGGGTCTTCTTGGGAATGCCGTACTTCCACATCGCCGCCGCCTTGATGATGCAGCGGATGCTGACGACCCTGCCGAACTGGCTGTCCTTCCAGTCGTGGAAGGTGTTGTCGAACATGGCGATGCCGGTGGCGCTCTCCGGCCGCGGGTACGGGTTCTGCCCGAAGATGACGACCTTCCACTTGTGCGGCGCGTTGGGCTTGAGCGCCTGGAAGGTCAGTTCGCGGACGGGGACGACCTCCGGGCTGCGGCCCGGGCCGATGAAGGAGGCCGCGTCCGGCTGTGCCTCGATGACCGGCTTCAGCAGCGGAAGCCACGGTTCACCTCCGCCCTTGAACAGTTCCGCGAGGGCGAGCGGGTCGTTCGGGTCCGGCGTGGCGGGGGCGTTGGCATCGCTCATGGGGAAAGGCTCCGAAGGGTCGAACCGTGCTGGTGGAAGGCCTGGTCGGCGCAGTGCCCATGAGGGTATGTCAGCCCACTGACAGCCCCCTCCGGTTCGTGGGGGCGCCCGGCCGGGAGGCTGCTCTGTCAGTGGGGGGCGGTAGCGTTCCGATCAGTTGAGTGACCGTTCCCGATCGGAGTGAACCATGACCGCAGACCGTGTGCAGTCGCAGCTCAGGGTGGTACTGACCGACGTCAACACCGCAGTGGTGGAGTCATGGCGAGCTGCTTTCGCCGACACTCCCGAGATCGAGATCCGCAAGGGCTCGATCCTCGACGAGGACGTCGACGCCTGGGTCAGCCCCACCAACTCCCGGGGCCGGATGGACGGCGGGGTCGACGCGGTCGTCAAGCGGCATCTCGGCGCGGGCATCCAGCTGCGGGTACAGAAGGCGATCCGCAGTCGGTTCGCGGGCCACTTGCCGGTGGGCAGTGCGGTGTGCGTTCCCTCCGGGGCGGTCGTGCCGAGGTTCCTGATCTCGACACCGACGATGGAGACGTCCTCGCAGAACGTCAGTGAGACCCTGAACGTCGCCCTGGCCTGCGCCGCTGCGTTCCAGGCGATCCACCAGCAGAACAGCGAGGCGCCGGGCAGCATCCGGTCGGTGGCGCTGGTCGGCATGGGCGCCCGGACCGGCCGGGTACCGGCGCGGGTGTGCGCCAACCTGATGTGGACGGGCTACACCCTCTTCAACGACCACCACTTCGAGGATTACGACGACCTGCGCAGCACGATCGTCGCGCAGCTCGACGACATCGAGAGCGCGCCGGTGGAGAAGCGGGTTCGCATAGCACCGCCGAAGCGCTCCACCTCGCGCCGCTGACGAGGTCTGGTCCGGTGTCCTGGTCCGGGTCGGGGGAAATTCCGTCCAGGTCTGGGTGCGCTGGAAGGAGACGCCGCGACCCAGCAGCAGGCGCCGTAAGGTCATCGTGCTTGTCGGTGTGTGTCCGCACGGTGGCGGAGGGAGCGGAGGACGGCATCAGCGTGCGTCCACAGCCGGGACCCGGCGGCATCGGGGACCAAGTGCCTGTTCGTGGTGGGGATCAGGCCGGCGAACGAGCTGCTCCGTTCGGGTGAGCGCACGGGGCGGCTGTCCTGCTGTCCATACCAGAGGTCGACGGGGGCCGTGATGCGAGCCGGATCGAACGGCCACCGGACCGTCGCCAGGACGCTGTCGCGTGCACAGCAGCCCAGCCCCTGCGCGAAGGCTCGTGCATGGCATGGCGAAAGGTCCGCTGGGATCGCGGCTCGGTGCAGAGGGCGTGATCGATGGCGCGGCTGGTCAGATGACCAGCTCTCACAGGCAGCCATGATCCCATGGGCTGCGCGCCCCGGTCGGGCGCCGGGACGAGGTCGACACGGCGTCCACGGTGAGCGCCCATGGGAGCTACCGGCCGCCGGCCTACGACACAAGCCGGTGCCTCCCTCACCACGGTCGAGGTGAGGGAGGCTGAAGGCGCGAGGCGGCGGGTCCGGGGCAGATGCCGCCGCTGTGGAGCATCCGGCGTCAGGTGAGGTCGTCGAAGTCGTCCCGGATGTCGTCGAGCGACTGCTGACGTCCCTGCTGCTGGTCGCGGTCCTCCTCCCGGGCCTGCCGGCCATGCTCCTGAGCCCGCTGCCTGCTCTGCTGGGCCTTTTCCTTGGCCTGCTGCGCCTTGTTCTGCATCTCGTCCTTGATGCCCATGGGGCTTCACTCCTTGCGGGAGGGGGATTGAACCCACGCTCGCATTCGGACACGGCAGCCGCATCTCGGGCCGTGACGCTGCGTGAGGGCCTGCCGTGCAGGGGGACGCCGTGCAATCGGCTGACTCTGACGCGGTGCCCGGTGGGGGAGTCGGTGCGGGCACCCACCGGAATGTCCGGCCGACCGTGCTCGGCGGTAGCGGTGGCGGTGCCGGTGGCTGTGCCGACGGCCCGCCGGTCTACCGGCGGGCCGTCATGAGCCCCCCTGCACGGAGGGGCGCGCGGTGTTGCGGATCCGCCCCGGCCTCACCAGGTGACCGGCAGGCGGACGGGGAAGCGGCGGATGGTCCCGGTGTCCCATTGGATCTCGTCGCTGGCGACGTCGAGGCGGAGGTGGGGGAAGCGGGTGAGCAGCCCGGTGACCGCGCTTTCCAGCTCCGCGCGCGCGAGTGGTGCGGCGAGGCAGTGGTGGCCGCCCCAGCCGAACGTCATGTGCGGATGGGCCGGGCGTTCGAGGTCGAGGATGTGCGGGTCGGGGAAGACGGCCGGGTCACGGTTGGCTGCCAGGTAGGACACGTGCACGTACTCGCCCGCGCGGATGGCGGTTCCCTCGACCTCCGCGTCCTCCAGCGCGATCCGCGGGATGCCCACGCCCTTGCGGAACGGGATGAAGCGCAGCAGTTCCTCCAGCGCGCCGGGGAACCGGTCGGGCTCGCGCGCGAGCGCGGATCGCTCCTCGGGCAGGGTCAGCAGCAGGTAGGCGATGTTGCTGATCTGACAGGTCGCCGTGTCGTTGCCGCTGAGGATGAGCGTCACGGCCAGGACGGCCAACTCGTCGTCGCTCAGCGGCTCTTCGCCCGACGGCACCGGGGCGGAGGCCATCGTGCTGAGCAGGTCCTCGCCCGGGTTGCGCCGCCGGTCCGGGATCATTTCGGCGAAGTACGTCCGCAGGCGGGCCTTGGCGTCGGCCGCGTCCTGGCGGGCGTCCGGGGAGGTGGCCAGCAGCCGCATGGTGCAGGCGCGCAGATGGTCGCGGTCGGCCTCGGGGACTGCGAGCAGCTCGCAGATCGTCAGGTGGGGCAGCGGAACCGACAGACGCTCCACCAGGTCCGCGGGCGGTCCCACCTCGGCCATTGCTGCGAGGAGCTGGGCCACCACCCGGTCCACGGCGGGCCGCATGGCTGCCACCCGCTCCCGTGTGAAGGCCTGGGCCGTCACGTGCCGCAGCCGGGTCACGTGCGGTGGGTCCGTCACGTTGATCGACTCCGGCGACACGATGGGCTCGGGCGTCATCCTCGGATAGTTCCGCCCGACGATCGCCGCTCGGCTGAATCGCGGGTCGCACGTCACCTGGCGCACGCCGGCGAAGCTGGTCACGAGCCATGCCTCGGCCTCGCCGTAGGGCAATCGGATCCGGCTGACCGGGCCGCGCTGTGCCAACGCGGCCAGCGAGGGGTCGAACTCCAGGGCGTCGGCGAAGTCGAAGGGGCAGGAGCGCACTGCCGTGTCGTGGAACGTCATGTGGGGTCCTTAATGCGGCGCTGGGCGCGTCGCTCTCGGGGTGCCGGCCTTCCCGCGCTGCCCGTCCGACATCGTTGTCGCCACCCGTGGGGGCTGAAGGTGTTGTTCGAGCAGCCGCAGAAAACGGGGTCGAAGGGCTTGTGTCGCCCGGACACCGATTTCTCGCAGTCCATCACCGTGTCGCAGAAGCTGCCCGTTGAAACCCGGTTGTCCCGGGTCGGCCTTGCGCGGGGAGTTGTGTCCAGGGACCCCGCCGCCGGGGGCCGTCCGGTCCATGAGGACCGGGACTGTGCTGGGGCTATCGCGGTGATGTGGGAAGGCATGTGTCCAGTCACCTGTGCTGCCTGGGTGGTGGCCGCCTAGTCGGCCACCGCGGTGATCTGTTGAGCAGTGGAGGCTGTGTTCGGGCCGGTCGCGATCCAGGGTGAGGCTCCGTGACTGAAGCCGGCATCGGAGAGGAGTGACGCCGCCTGGCGGATCTCATCCGGCTGGAGAACATCGGGTGCGCCGCCTGGGGGCTCGCTGGACATGGCGTCCTCCCGGTCGTATGGCCTGAAAGAGGTCATCTGCTCAATATGCGGTAGCCCGAGCGACTTCGCAGAACAGGAGCTTCAGGCAACGAACTGGTTCCTGGAGGGTCCCTCCGAACTCTCTGGGCAGCGCGATTCCCCCCATTGGTTTCCGGGGTCGTCCGTGTGGCGGAGAGGGCGAGGTGTGAAGCTGCGTGGGCCTGGTGGGGCCCGACCGTGAGGCTTAGCTCGCTGGTCTCCGATCAACCACTCCGGGCCCTGGTTCCCGCCCTGGTCGGAGGCCACGGCGTGGATCGGGACGGACGGCCGAGGCGGCACAGGCCACGCGCTCGAAGCTCTGACACGATCTCGAGGCTCTGACACGATGAGGTGATGTTCGATTTCGGTATTGCGGGGTACCGGCCCGCGTGGTTGCACAGTCGTCGTGACGTCGTACGCGAGCATGGGCATCGCCTGCGTGGTCTGGTCGGCCGGACACTGACGAGAGTCTGGATGGTCTGGGACCTTCAGGACGATGAGTGGTTCTGCGACTGCCCCGTGCTGTTCGACTTCGATGGCGAGCAGGTCGAGATCAACCATCACAAGCTCGACGAACTCTCCGTCACGTGGAACACGATCGACCCTGCCCGGCCCGTCCGGTGGCCCGGCTTCGACCTGCAGTGGCGTTCCGAGCCGTTGCCCGAACTGCAGGCTCTGCGGGGGCTGGCCCTCAAGGACACCGAACTGCTCGAGTGGATGGGCCGGGATGTCGCCCACGGAAATGTCGACGTCGGCTTCGCCTTCGAGACGGGCCGGGTGACCGTCTTCAACTCCCTCGACGAGAACGGGCTGAGCTTCGACGCGGCTCTCCCGGTGGGACAGCAGTGGATGACGTCGAGGCCGATGCAAAGGGAAGTCCCGCAGCCGTCCAGCCACGCCTCGGACCAACGGTTTCCCGGCCCCGGACAGGGGGCGAGCCGTGGTCATCGTCCGACGGCACAGTGACTGTGAGCAGTGAAGAGGCCAAGGCGATCGACACGGAACTGCTGTTCGTCCGAGCCTCGGTCGCCGAGAAGCTTCGCAACAAGGCTGGTTGGCTCGTGTTTTCGGACCCGTTGACTTCCTGGTACGGCTGTCTGCCGGAGTCTCGGGTGGCGATCCAGCTGGTGAGCTCGCGGGCGATCCGACGGACGTCAACGTCAGTGGTGACCTCGTGGTCGCGGCGCAGCCGAGCGACGGCGCCCGGCGGCCACTCCCGGCTGTGGTCCGCGACGGCTCGCTCGCTGCGCAGGATCGGGAACGACGACATGGAGCGTGAAGCGATGTTTCTGGGTGAGTCGCCGAGCAGTTGGCGGCCTTGCCGTACCGGGGTGTGCAGCGCCTGGTGATCGACGCACCGTGCTGCCGTGCCATCGGCCCGGCCGGATACGTAGATCTGGACGGTCCGGTCGGTGGAGGAGGTGCCCAGTGGCCACTTCGCCGAGGCAGTTGCTCAGCCGACCAGTTGCTGGCCGCCGTCTATGTCGTAAGTCGCTCCGGTGAGTGCTGTGTTGGTCATGATGTGAACGGCGAGGGCCGCGACGTCGGCCGGTCCGACGACGCGGCCGATCGGCAGCGTCGCGCGCAGTTCCTCGCGGCGTGCGTCGAGTCCGTCGCCGAGGAGCGTGGCCGACAACGGTGTGTCCACGAAGCCTGCAGCGATCAGATTGACCCGGACCGGCGCGAGCTCGAGCGCGAGACTGGCGGTCAGCGCGGGCATCGCCGCGGTGGTCGCGGGCGCGATCCCGAGGCCGGCGCGAACCCGCCGGGCGCCCGTGCCACTCATGAGCAGCAGGGTGCCGCCCGGTCGTACCGCGTCGGCGGCATGGCGCGCGACCTCGATCGCGAGAACCATGTGCCCGCCGACTGCCCGGCGCGCCTGATCGGGGTCCATGTCCAGCAGGCGCCCGTAGGACGGGTGGCCGGCCGTGACCATCACGTGGTCGACCGGCCTGGGCAGGTCCTGGAAGAACCCCTGCAGTTGTTCCGGGTCGTCGGCGTCGAAGGCGGCGGCGCTGAGCGCATCGACCTCTGCGGCCGCTGTGCGCAGACGCTCGGGGTCCCGTCCGGTGAGAATCGCCCTCGCGCCCTCGGCACGGGCGTGTCTGGCGGTAGCCAGCCCGATGCCCGCGCTCCCGCCGATGACGACGAGGGTCTGTCCGAGCAGCGCAGGTTCGCGGGGGTGGTACGCCGCCGATGGCTCGAAACTCATGGATCCTCCTCTGCCGTGGCGGCCCGGATGCGTCTGCGGGGTGATTCACCAACTCCGGGGAGGCCCACGGAGTTGGAAGAAGGCATCGGAAGGTACCGGGTGAATCGGTCGACCATCCGCCTGATGTCGGCTGTTTCGCAGGGAGAGTGAGACCGTTCCTCACCGCTCGGGCGGCTGCGACAGGGCGTGCTTGATCTGCCTGGTCCGCTCGTCGGCGAGGACCTCGACCCGGTCGTTCTCCAGGGCGTCCATGGTCTGCTCGGCGACGTCGGCCGGGCTGATCTTCGGTGCGTCGGTGAAGGAGCTGAGATCCGTCTCCACGAAGCCGGCGTGGACGCCGACCACGAGCGTTCCCTGGTCGCGCAGGCCCTGCCGCAGCGCACCAGTCAACGACCACTGGGCTGCCTTGGCGGCCGCATAGCCGGGGTATTCCGGTCGCGAGGCCCAGGAGGCGGCCGACAACATGTTCACCAGCGCCCCGCCGCCGTTGCGGGCCAGGACGGGCGCGAAGGCACGGGAGACGGCCCAGGTGCCGAAGTAGTTGGTGTCCATCGCCTCGCGCGCGCTGTCGAAGGAGCCTGTCAGGAGCTCGGTGTCAAAACCTCCCACCGCGGCGTTGTTGATCACAATGGTGACGTCATGCGCGGCGGCGGCCGCCGCAGCGACCTCCTCGGGCTTCGTGACGTCCAGACGCACCGCTGTGAGGTACTGATCGTTCACGGTGGCCGGAT
>NZ_JBFAET010000091.1:0-35777 GCF_040642095.1 Streptomyces sp. NPDC020362 | reverse complement strand
ACGGCCTGCGTCGGCTCAGACGCTCGGAGGCACCCGGGACGGCCGCCCCGAGCCGCGCGTGAGCGCGTAGCCGCCTATGCCGGCGAGCGCGGCGAGCAGGCCGCCCACCGCGGTCCACACCCAGCGGTCGGTCCACCAGCCGGAGGACCAGCCGTCGTCGGGCTCGATGCTGAAGAGCTTCGCCGACTTCGAACCGCCCTGCTCCGCCTCGGACTTGACGGCGATGCCCGGCACCAGCGGCTTGGCCAGCGAGCCGTCCACCGCCGCCGCGCCGCCGATGTCCTTGGAGTCCACCCGTACCTCGGTGCTCACCGGCAGACCGAGGTCGGCGGAACCGGCGAGGTCCGCCACCGTCAGCCGGACGTAGTACGTGCCCGGCAGCGGGTCGTTGGCCCACGGCTCCGACCAGGCGCGCACCGTACGCAGCACGCAGGCCAGCTCGACCGAGGACGCGTCCTGCGCCGCGGTGCTGGTCGCGGCGCCGTACTGGCAGGCCTGGCGGCGGCGCAGACCGTCGTACACGTCGATCTGCCAGGTCTGCGCCCCGTGGGTCCGGGGCAGCTTCACGGTCGCCTTGACCGTCGGCCGCTGCCCGGCGTCCGCGGGGAACGACCAGTACAGGTAGTCACCGGTGGAGGCGGAGGCGGTTGCCCGCTGTCCCTGCTCGATCCCGGTCGCCGTACGGAACGACGTGCCCGCCTGGGTGGGCGCCTTGCCGTCGTCCGAGGCGCTCGGCGACGGGGAGGCGTCGGCCGCCGCGGGTCCCGCGGCCAGCCCGAGCGCCAGCAGCGCGGCACCCAGTACTCGCGTGATACGCATCAGTTCGTCCTCCAGACCGCGATCCGCCACCGCGACAGCCAGCCCCACAGCAGACCCGCCACGAAGCCGGCCAGCACCAGTGCGCCGAGCAGCCACCAGCCGCGCCCGAGACCGAAGGAGGCCACGTCGCCCGCCTCGTCGGGGCCCTTCACGACGTCGACGGTCAGCTCCAGAGGCAGGCCCGGCGTCGTCTTGACGCCCGAGGCGGCCGAGAAGGAGTTGGTCACCTGGAGGCACACGGTCTCGGCGCCGGCGTTGTCGTCGTCGCTCTCGGCCCTCGGGTACCTCAGGCCGGTGGAGACGACGTCCGTACGGCCGTTGCCCGCCGCCTCACCGCGCACGATCTCGCGGCCGTGCCGGGTCACCGCCCGCAGCAGCACACCGTAGCCGGGGTTGACCGCCCGGTCGTCCGCCACGCTGACCGAAGCCCGCAGCTCCTGGCCGGGCTTGACGTCCACCGTGTACCAGCGCTGCTGGCCGAACTCCTCGCGGTCCGTGTACAGCCCGGACTTGAGGGACGGCGCGTCCGTGCACTGGTTCCCGCCCTGCGTGGCCACCGGGGTCACCACCGGATCGGCGGCCCGGTCCACCAGCTGCCCGACGCGGTCGGTCAGTTCTTCCTTGTGCTGGACCGAGGTGTAGGTGCCGCCGGTCGCGTGCGCGATGCAGCTGAGCTGGTTGCGGGTCTTGGCGTCCGGCACCAGGCCGAGGGTGTCGATGGTCAGCCCGATGCCCTTGCTCGCGATGTCACGGGCCACCTCGCACGGGTCGAGCGGCTGGCAGGTGTCCTCGCCGTCGCTGATCAGGACGATACGGCGGGTGCCGTCGCCGCCGTCGAGATCGGAGGCCGCCTTCAGCAGCGCCGGGCCGATCGGCGTCCAGCCGGTCGGCGCCAGCGTGGCCACCGCCGTCTTCGCCTCGGTCCGGTCCAGCGGGCCGACCGGGTAGAGCAGCTGGGTGTCCTTGCAGCCCGTCCTGCGGTCGTTGCCGCGGTAGTTGGCGCCCAGGGTGCGGATGCCGAGCCGGACCTCCTTCGGCGTCGCGTCCAGCACCTCGTTGAACGCCTGCTTCGCCGCCGCCATCCGCGAGCCGCCGTCGATGTCCCGCGCCTGCATGGAACCGCTGACGTCCAGCACGAGTTCGACCTTCGGCGCGGCCTGTTCCGTCTCGTCGGCCGTGGCCGAGGCCGGGAAGGCGAGCCCGGCCGTCAGGGCGGCGAGCAGAGCGCAGACGCCCGCCGCCAGCCGTTGTCTTCTGATCATCGGCGGATCCTATTGATCCAGGGTGCCGGGCTCCAAAACGAGCGGGTTCGGCAGCGAGGTCCACTGGTCGCCGGGGGTGTCCGGGGACAGCCGCATCAGCGTCAACGCCTTGGCCGGGACCGGGCCTTCGAGCAGGGCCGCCAGATCGGGGGTGCGGGGCAGGCCGGGTACGGCGGCCGCCAGCGCCGCACCGAGCGCCGGTCCCGAGCCCGCCGTACCGGCGAGCGCCCCCGCCACCAGGGAGCCGAACAGCTTGCGGCGCAGGGCCGTCTCGTCGTCCGTGATCAGCCGGCCCGTCAGACCGGGCGGGGTGATCCCGTGGCGGGAGAGACGGACGGGGCTGATGCGGATGTCGGCGAGGTCGCGGTAGACGAGCCGGACGGGGGTGTGGTCGTCCGACAGGACCACCAGCAGGTTCTGGCCGTGGGCCTCCAGAGCCACCCCCAGGTCCAGCAGGCGCAGACCGACGGTGAGGGCGAGGCGGGCGAAGGCGGCCAGCCAGGCGGGGGAGTCCGGCAGGGAGGTGGTGGGCAGCGCCGCCACCGGAACCACCCGCTCGCCCGGGCCCGCGAACACCTCCGGCGACTGACGCAGCAGCGCGGCCAGATCGGGGGAGTGCGCGGTGGCCGCGCCGAAGGTGCGGGTGATGTGCAGCAGCCCGTCCGTGCGCGCGGCCAGGTCCGTGGCGAGGTCCGACAGCGCCGCGGACGCCCCGACCGAATACGTGGAGATGTCCCTGACCGAGGAGGTCAGCCGGGCACTGAGCGCGGTCTTCACATGCGGGCCGCCGGGCACGGCCAGCGTGCGCAGGGACATCAGCGGGTGGGCGGGGCGCCACGGGACGTACGACCGCTTGAGCACATGGGCCGCCTGCCACGGGTGCACCGGCAGCAGCAGGTCGTCCCCGTCCCGCAGCTCCCCGGGCCATTCCCCGGACACCAGGCACTCGGCAGCCGGCACGGCGACCGTGCCCAGCTCGACCACCGGGCGGTGCTCCGGACCGTACGCCAGCTGGTCCGCCACCGAGAAGCCCGGCCGGGAGCGGCAGTTGGGGTGGAAGGGATGGCCGTCGACCACCCGCTGCTCCCACTCCCAGTCCCGCTCGGGCCACTCCTTCGGGTGATCCGCATCCGCGCGCGACAGCGCCAACGAGGCAACGCTGTGCCCGAGTTCGACCGCGAAGCCCGTCGCGTGCGGCACCGCGAGGCCGGTCATCAGCAGCGCCGGATCCTCGTAGCGCTCCCGGTCCAGGCGGACGGCGCCGACATGGTCGCGGGTCGCGTACGGGTCCGCGTGCGGGCCGTGCAGGGTCCGGCCGTCGGCCAGCCGCAGGGCGAGGCCGTGCGCCCCGCGCACCCTGCCGGTGACCCACGGCAGCGGCTCATGGGCGAGCGCACGCCACAGGCGGGTCAGCACCGCCGCGCGGGCACCCGGCAGCTCGGCCGTGTACCGGGGCAGCAGGCCGGGCCGGACGGCGGCCAGCTCCTCGGCCATCCCGGCCTCGGCGGTGGGGGACTGATACACGGTCTGGGCTCCTCGGGTACGGCCGGCGCGGGGCACGATTGTCAGGGACGGAAGACATACTGTTCACACGGGCCCGGACGAAGAACGAATGGATCGCGTGGACCTCAAGCCCCCCGCCGGCATCGTCGGACAGCGCGCCGACGCCTATGCGGCCGCCCCCCTGCTCAACTGCCTGCTGCGAGAGGTCGCCGTGCCGCTCCCGGACGTCGGCGAGTGGCCGGCGTACCGGTTGCCCGGTACGGGCCGCCTGCTGCGGGTGCGCCCCGGCCGGCGGCCCGCCGACCCCGAGGTGCACGCCGCCGGGGCCTGGCACCGCCTCGGCCACACCGAGCTGGTCAAACTGGTCGCCGAAGAGCTGCGCCGGCACACCGGGCTGGCGGGCGGCGACCTGCCCGCCGAGATGATCGACAGCCGGGACGCGGTCGCCGCCCTGCTCACCGCCCGCGCCCGGGCGACCGCGCCCGAGGACCCCTACCTGCGCTCCGAGCAGTCCCTGATCACCGGCCACCCCTACCACCCCGCCCCCAAGGCGCGCGGCGGCGGCCCGGTCGCGGCCTGGCTGCCGTACGCCCCCGAGGCGTACGCGCACTTCCCGCTGGTGCTGCTCGGCGTCCGCGAGGACCAGGTGGCCGAGGAGGGCGACACCCGCGCCCTGGACGCCCTCGGCACGGCTCCGCCCGGCTACCGGCTGCTGCCCGCCCACCCCTGGCAGCTCGGCCTCGTCGCCGACGACCTCGCCCCCGCCTTCGCCGACGGCCGCCTGGTCCGGATCGGTACCGCCGCCTTCGACACCTGGCCGACCGCCGCGATCCGCACGGTGTACGAGCCCCGGCGCGACCTGTTCCTGAAGTTCAGCCTCGATGTGCGCATCACCAACGACATCCGCCGTCTGTGGCGCCACGACCTCCTGAAACTGCGCCGCACCGACACGGCCGCCACCGCCGCCTTCGCCGCCATGGGCGGGCCCGCGGCCTGGCTGGGCGACCACGGCTACCGCACGGCCGCCTTCGCCTTCGAGGAGCTGGCCGTGCTCGTCCGGGACGGGCTGCGCGGCCACCTCCTGGCCGGGGCCACCCCGCTGCTCGCGGCCGGGCTCGCCGAGGGCTTCGAGGGCAGCCCGCTGGCCGCCGCGCCCGATCCGCAGGCCTGGTGGGAGGCGTACCTGCGGCAGGTGGTCCCGCCCGCCCTCACGGCGTTCCACGACCACGGGGTCGTCGTCGAGGCGCACCTGCAGAACACCCTGGTCGCCGTGGACACGGCCGGCACGCCCGTGCAGGCGCTGTTCCGGGACGCCGAGGGCGCCAAGCTGCTGCCGGACGTCTCCCGCGCGGCCGGCTGGGAGAGGCTGGTGTACTGCCTGGTCGTCAACCACCTCAGCGAGATCGCCGCCGCCCTGGCCGAAAACCACCCCGGCCTCGACCCCTGGCCCGCCGCCCGCCGCGAACTCGCCCGCCACGACCTTCCCGAGATCCCGTCCCTGCTCGCCGCGCCCACGCTGCCCGGCAAGACCAACCTGTTGCTGCGCTGGACGGACGCGGACGGCGCGGCCGCCCGCTACCTGCCTCTGCCGAACCCGCTGCGGGGCGACTGAGCGGGCGCCGGGTGCAGCGCCCCGAAGGGACACAGGGCTGTTTCGACATGCAGCTCCGCTGCGTGGGCGCGACCGGCCACAACGGAGCCGCACCCGACGGACGGCCCATCGCGGCCCTCCCGGTGTACCGCTTACGCTGGCCGGTGTGCTGCGCGACGTGACTGCTGTTCGATACGTGACCCCCTTGCGGTCCGGCGGCTCCGTCCCCGGAGTCGTCGAGGCCGACGATCTCGGCACGTACGTCGTGAAGTTCACCGGCTCCGCGCAGGGCCACAAGGCGCTGGTGGCCGAGGTGATCGTCGGCGAACTGGCCCGTGCGCTCGGCCTGCGCTTCCCGGAACTGGTCCTGGTCCACTTCGACCCGGCCATCGCCGCGGACGAGCCGCACCAGGAGGTGCGTGACCTGCACGGCGCGAGCGCGGGGGTCAACCTCGGCATGGACTTCCTGCCGGGCGCCGTCGACTTCACCCCCCGGATCGCGAAGACGTTCCCGGTGGACCCTGCGGAGGCGGGCAGGATCGTCTGGCTCGACGCCCTGACCGCCAACGTGGACCGCACGGTCCACAGCTCCAACCTGATGGTCTGGCCGACGCTCGGCACCGCGCCCCCGCGCCTGTGGCTCATCGACCACGGCGCCGCCCTCGTCTTCCACCACCGCTGGGACACCACGACCCCGGGCAAGAGGTACGACTTCCGTCACCACGCCCTCGGCCACTACGCCCCCGACGTCCGGGCCGCCGACGCGGAACTGGCCCCCCGGGTCACCGAGGAGCTACTGCGCCGGACCGTCGCCGAGGTGCCGGACGCCTGGCTCGCCGAGGATGCGGGATTCGCGACTCCGGACGACGTCCGGGCGGCCTACGTCGACTACCTCCTGGCGCGGGTACGGCTGTCGCAGGAGTGGCTGCCCACCGACTTCCCGAGCCGTGAGGAACTCGCGGCCGAGGAGGCCGCCCGCGCGGCGAAGACGCAGCAGGGCCGTCCGGCATGGCTCAAGCGGGTCCCCGACCTGCACGGCAAGCCGGCGGCGGAACAGGATTGGTCGGTGCACCTGGGATGAGGACCCCCCGATGACCCAGCGCGTCCAGATCGAGTACTGCACCCGGTGCCGCTGGCTGCCCCGCGCGGCCTGGCTGGCGCAGGAGCTGCTCACCACCTTCGAGAGCGAGCTGACCGAGCTGTCGCTCAAGCCCGGCACCGGCGGCGTCTTCGTCGTCCGGGTGAACGACGAGGTCGTCTGGGACCGCCGGGAGCAGGGCTTTCCGGAGCCCACGGCGGTGAAGCGGGCCGTACGCGACCGAGTGGCCCCGGGAAAGCCCCTGGGCCACTCGGAGGGATCCTCGTAAGGGCCGGTCCCCGGCCTGCGCCGGGGCCGGCCCCCGGGCTGCGTCGGGTCAGCCCCTGAGCTGCTCGTACGCCGGCAGGGTGAGGAAGTCGGCGTAGTCCTCGTCGAGGGACACCTGGAGCAGCAGGTCGTGCGCCTGCTGCCAGTGTCCGGCCGCGAAGGCCTCCTCGCCGATCTCCTTGCGGATCGCGTCCAGTTCCTCGGCGGCGACCTTGCGGGCCAGCTCCGGCGTGGCCTTGTCGCCGTTCTCGAACTCGACGCCCGCGTTGATCCACTGCCAGATCTGGGAGCGGGAGATCTCGGCGGTGGCCGCGTCCTCCATCAGGTTGAAGATGGCGACCGCACCCAGCCCGCGCAGCCAGGCCTCGATGTACCGGATGCCGACCTGGACGGCGTTGACGAGTCCGTTGTACGTGGGCTTCGCGGCCAGCGAGTCGATCGCGATCAGGTCGGCCGCCTCGACGTGGACGTCCTCGCGCAGCCGGTCCTTCTGGTTCGGCTTGTCGCCGAGGACCCGGTCGAAGGACTCCATGGCGACCGGGACCAGGTCCGGGTGCGCGACCCAGGAGCCGTCGAAGCCGTCGTTCGCCTCGCGGTCCTTGTCGGCGCGGACCTTCTCGAAGGCCACCTTGTTGACCTCGGCGTCCTTGCGGGAGGGGATGAAGGCCGCCATGCCGCCGATGGCGTGCGCACCGCGCTTGTGGCAGGTGCGGACGAGGAGTTCGGTGTACGCGCGCATGAACGGGGCGGTCATCGTGACCGCGTTGCGGTCCGGCAGCACGAACCTCGGTCCGCCGTCACGGAAGTTCTTCACGATGGAGAACAGGTAGTCCCAGCGGCCGGCGTTCAGCCCCGAGGCGTGGTCGCGCAGTTCGTAGAGGATCTCCTCCATCTCGTACGCGGCCGTGATCGTCTCGATCAGGACGGTCGCCCGGACGGTGCCCTGCGGGATGCCGACGTAGTCCTGCGCGAAGACGAACACGTCGTTCCACAGCCGGGCTTCGAGGTGCGACTCGGTCTTGGGCAGGTAGAAGTACGGGCCCTTGCCGAGGTCCAGCAGGCGCCGGGCGTTGTGGAAGAAGTACAGGCCGAAGTCGACGAGGGCCCCGGGGACCGGTGCGCCGTCGGCGTCGACGAGGTGACGCTCGGTCAGGTGCCAGCCGCGCGGGCGCATGACGACCGTCGCCAGTTCCTCGTTCGGGCGCAGCGCGTACGACTTCCCGGAGTTCGGGTCGGTGAAGTCGATGGCGCGGGTGTAGGCGTCGATCAGGTTGGCCTGGCCGAGGACCACGTTCTCCCAGGTGGGCGCCGAGGCGTCCTCGAAGTCGGCGAGCCAGACCTTCGCGCCCGAGTTGAGCGCGTTGATGGTCATCTTGCGGTCGGTGGGGCCGGTGATCTCGACGCGCCGGTCGTTCAGTGCGGCCGGGGCCGGGGCGACCTTCCAGGAGTCGTCAGCGCGCACGGCGGCCGTCTCCGGAAGGAAGTCGAGCGTGGAGGTGCGGGCGATCTCGGCGCGGCGCTCGGCCCGGCGGGCCAGGAGTTCGTCACGGCGCGGGGTGAACCGCCGGTGCAGCTCCGCCACGAAGGCGAGCGCCGCGTCGGTGAGGACCTCCTCCTGCCGGGGCAGGGGCTCGGCGTCGACGATGGCCAGCGGAGACGGCGCTGGTGCGGACATGAGCTGTCACTTCCTTCAGCGGTGGCACCGGGTGCCAAGAGGCACGAATAGGGCAATCAACGTCCGCTGTGCGGCCGGACGCTTCTGAACAGTGGATAGTAGTTTCCTCATTGTGGAACTTCAATGGTTTGTTGATGTCGAGATTCTCTGGGTCGAGGCAAGGTGGCGCTCAGTGCCACCCCGTTCACTCAAGGTGGCTCAGGTCGGCCTCGGTGTCGATGTCGTACGCCGCGGCCACGTCCGCGCACTCCACCAGCGTGATCGCCGCCGCGTGATCCCGCAGGTAGGCGCGCGCCCCGCGGTCCCCGGTGGCCGTCGCCGCGATGCCCGGCCAGTGCGCCGCGCCGAAGATGACCGGATGTCCGCGCACGCCGTCGTAGGCCGCCGAGACCAGTGACTCCTCGTCCTCGTACGCGCCGAGTACCCGGGCCACCGCCGCCGGCCCGATCCCCGGCTGGTCGACCAGGCTCACGAGGGCCGCACGGACGCCCGTGGCGGCGAGCGAGCCGAGTCCGGCGCGCAGCGAGGAGCCCATGCCCTCGGCCCAGTCGGGGTTGTCGACGAGGAGGCAGCCGCCCAGCTCGGCACGCGCCCGGACCTCGTCCGCCTGTGCCCCGAGCACGACGTGGATCCGTCCGCATCCGGCCGCGCGCAACACGCCGACCGCGTGTTCGACCAAGGGGCGCCCCCGGTGCTGCAGCAGCGCCTTGGGGCGCCCGCCCAGCCTCCTGCCGCCGCCCGCGGCGAGCAGCAGCCCGGCGATCTCCTCGTGTCCGTCCTGCTTGTCCGTCATGCGTCCTGCATACCTGACGCGGAACGCGGCGGCCCGTTTCCTTGGGCTGAATTTCGGTCCGCCCGGTGGCGCTCCCGGACGGGGTGGCGTTAACTGACCCGCGCACGAGGGAGCGCCAGGGGGGAGAGCTGTGTTGCGGAGCTTGGGGCAGAGGCGAGTGACCGGCAGCAACGAGGACCCGAGAGTGGCGGAACTGCGGACCGCGGTGTCCCGGCTGCGCCGCGAGCTCGCCGCGTTACCGTCCGAGTTCCCCGACCGCGGCATAGCCGAGGACGAACTGGCCACCCTGGCGGCGATGGCGGCCGGCGGCCTCCCGGAGATTCCGCGCCTGCGCGGCTCCCTGTTGCTGATCGCGGGCGCGATCGGCTCGGTCAGCGCGCTGTCGCGGGGCCTGTCGGACGTACGGCAGGCGGTGGATCTGTTCGGGGAGGCTCCGAGGGCCTGAAAGCGCTGAGGTCCCCTCGGGGGCGCGGGGAACTGCGCGAACGGTCACAACGTGCCCGCAGCCGATGGGCGCCGGCAGTGCCCCTCTCTCAGGCGCCAGAACTGGCCAGTGCCTGGGACAGCTCGACGGCAACCTGCTGCAACACCGGAACGATCTTGTCCGTGGCCGCCTCGGTCACTCGCCCCGCAGGCCCGGAGATGGAGATCGCGGCCATGGTGGGGGAGTCCGGCACGGACACCGCAAGGCACCGCACCCCGATCTCCTGCTCGTTGTCGTCGACCGCGTACCCGAGCTGCCGCACGTCCTCCAGGGCCGCCAGGAAGCCGTCCGGCGTGGTGATGGTCTTCTCCGTCGCGGCCGGCATCCCCGTGCGGGAGAGCAGCGCCCGCACCTCCTCGTCGGGCACTGCGGCCAGCAGCGCCTTGCCCACTCCCGTGGAGTGCGGCAGAACCCTGCGGCCCACCTCCGTGAACATCCGCATCGAGTGCTTCGACGGCACCTGCGCCACGTACACGATCTCGTCGCCGTCCAGCAGCGCCATGTTCGCCGTCTCGCCCGTCTCCTCCACCAGCCGGGCCAGGTACGGCCGTGCCCAGGTGCCCAGGAGGCGGGAGGCGGACTCGCCGAGGCGGATCAGCCGGGGGCCGAGTGCGTACCGGCGGTTCGGCTGCTGGCGTACGTAGCCGCAGGCCACCAGTGTGCGCATCAGCCGATGGATGGTGGGCAGCGGCAGCCCGCTGGACGCGGACAGCTCGCTCAGGCCGACCTCGCCGCCCGCGTCGGCCATCCGCTCCAGCAGATCGAAGGCGCGCTCCAGGGACTGGACCCCACCGCTGGCGGTGGGCTTGGCGGAGTCGTTGGTGCTGGCGCTGGACGTCGGCACGGCGCGTTCCTTTCGGGGCTGGCAGGAAGGGCAGAAGCCTACCCGGCAGTCGGTTGACTCCCTGCTCGTGCGTAGCTACGTTCTGCCTGCTGGAATTCTAATTCCGCTTTGTGGAAATGTCCAGAGTGGGCGCCCCGCCTGCATCGCTCAGAAGTGTGCCTCTTGACGGCGGGATGACGGGAGTGAAGACTCCTTCAACAGAACGTTGAAGTCCGTTACGTGGGTGTAAATACCGTTTCCTGGACGTAAAACGGTGGCAGAGAGAGGGGTTCGGGTGTCCGACGCTGAACTGGTGCTGCGTTCGACGCGCGTCATCACTCCGGAGGGGATGCGGGCCGCCACGGTCACCGTGTCCGCCGGCACGATCACGGCCGTACTGCCGTACGACGCCGCGGTCCCGGCCACGGCACGCCTGGAGGACCTCGGCGACCACGTCCTGCTGCCCGGTCTGGTCGACACCCATGTGCACGTCAACGACCCCGGTCGCACCGAGTGGGAGGGCTTCTGGACCGCCACGCGCGCGGCGGCGGCCGGCGGCATCACCACCCTGATCGACATGCCGCTCAACTCCCTCCCGCCGACCACCACCGTCGGGAACCTGCGGGTGAAGCAGGAGGTGGCCGCCGACAAGGCGCACATCGACGTCGGCTTCTGGGGAGGCGCGCTCCCCGACAACGTCAAGGACCTGCGACCCCTGCACGACGCCGGGGTCTTCGGGTTCAAGGCGTTCCTGTCGCCGTCGGGCGTGGACGAGTTCCCGCATCTCGACCAGGAGCAGCTCGCCCGGTCCCTCGCGGAGATCGCCGGCTTCGACGGCCTGCTGATCGTGCACGCCGAGGACCCGCACCACCTGGACGCCGCCCCGCAGCACGGCGGCCCCAAGTACGCCGACTTCCTCGCCTCCCGTCCGCATGACGCCGAGGACACGGCCATCGCGAACCTCATCGCCCAGGCCCGCCGTCTGAACGCGCGCGTGCACATCCTGCACCTGTCCTCCGCCGACGCGCTGCCGCTCATCGCCGCCGCCCGCGCCGAGGGCGTCCGCGTCACCGTGGAGACCTGCCCGCACTACCTCACCCTGACCGCGGAGGAAGTCCCGGACGGCGCCAGCGAGTTCAAGTGCTGCCCGCCCATCCGCGAGGCCGCCAACCAGGACCTGCTCTGGCAGGCGCTGGCCGACGGCACCATCGACTGCGTCGTCACCGACCACTCGCCGTCCACGGCCGACCTGAAGACCGCCGACTTCGCCACCGCCTGGGGCGGCATCTCCGGCCTCCAGCTGAGCCTGTCGGCCGTCTGGACCGAGGCCCGCGGGCGCGGCCACGGTCTGCAGGACGTGGTCCGCTGGATGTCCACGCGGACGGCCGACCTGGCCGGCCTGCGCCACAAGGGGGCCATCGAGGCCGGCCGCGACGCCGACTTCGCCGTCCTCGCCCCCGACGAGACCTTCACCGTCGACCCGGCCGGCCTCCAGCACCGCAACCGGGTCACCGCGTACGCCGGCAAGACCCTGTACGGCGTCGTGAAGTCCACCTGGCTGCGCGGCGAGCGCATCGTCGCCGACGGCGAGTTCACCGACCCGAAGGGCACGCTGCTCACCCGCCCCCAGTAAGCCACCCCGTGCACCCGCACCCCGCCGACTCCCGAAAGGAACCCCTGATCACCGTGACGGCGATACCCAGCTTCACCGGCGACGCGAACCCCTACGGAGGAGGCGACCCGTACGCGGACTACCGCACCGCCGACTTCCCCTTCACCCAGTACGCCAACCTCGCCGACCGTCAGCTCGGCGCCGGGGTCATCGCCGCCAACGACGAGTTCTTCGCCCAGCGCGAGAACCTGCTGGTTCCCGAGCGGGCCGAGTTCGACCCCGAGCACTTCGGCCACAAGGGCAAGATCATGGACGGCTGGGAGACCCGCCGCCGGCGCGGTGTCTCCGCCGAGCACCCCTGGCCGACGGCCGAGGACCACGACTGGGCGCTGGTCCGCCTCGGCGCGCCCGGCGTGATCCGCGGGATCGTGGTCGACACCGCCCACTTCCGCGGCAACTACCCGCAGGCGGTGTCGGTCGAGGGCGCCTCGGTGCCGGGCTCCCCGTCCCCGCAGGAGCTGCTGGGTGACGACGTGAAGTGGACGACACTGGTCCCGCGCACGCCGGTCGGCGGCCACGCGGCCAACGGCTTCGCGGTCTCGGTCGAGCAGCGCTTCACGCACCTGCGGGTCAACCAGCACCCCGACGGCGGTATCGCCCGCCTGCGTGTGTACGGCGAGGTCGTACCCGACCCAGGGTGGCTGGCGGTCCTCGGCACCTTCGACGTGGTCGCGCTGGAGAACGGCGGCCGGGTGGAGGACGCCTCCAACCTCTTCTACTCCCCGGCCACCAACACCATCCAGCCGGGCCGCTCCCGCAAGATGGACGACGGCTGGGAGACCCGCCGCCGCCGCGACCGGGGCAACGACTGGATCACCTACCGGCTCGCGGCCCAGTCCCGGATCCGCGCGATCGAGATCGACACGGCCTACCTGAAGGGCAACAGCGCGGGCTGGGCCTCGGTGTCGGTGAAGGACGGCGAGGACGGCACCTGGACCGAGGTCCTGCCGCGCACCCGCCTCCAGCCCGACACCAACCACCGTTTCGTCCTCCCGGCCCCCGCCGTGGGCACGCACGCGCGCGTGGACATCTATCCCGACGGCGGCATCTCCCGGCTGCGCCTGCACGGTTCCCTCACCCAGGAGGGCACGGCCGGACTGGCGGCCCGCCACCAGGAGCTGGGCGGCTGACCCGCCCCCCCCGCACATACGTGGAGCCCCCCACTCGTGCGTGGAGCCCCCCACTCGTGCGTGGAGCCCCCACTCGTGCGCCGGGCCCCGAACGTGCCCGGGGCCCCGAACGTGCGTGGAGCGCACCGGCCCGGACAGCACCGGTGCGCTCCACGCGCCGTCTCAGGCCGCGTAACCTCCGTCCACCACGAGCTCCGCGCCGCTGATGTAGGAGGCGTCCGGTCCGGCGAGGTAGGTCACCGTCGCGGCCACCTCGTCGGCCGTGCCGTAGCGGCCCAGGGCCGTCAAAGCCGCCTGGCCGGGGGCCTGCGGCCCGTCCGCCGGGTTCATGTCGGTGTCGGTCGGGCCCGGATGGACGATGTTCGCCGTGATGCCGCGCTCGCCCAGCTCCCTGGCCAGTGCCCTGGTCAGCCCCACGAGGGCCGCCTTGCTCGTCGTGTACAGGGTCCCGCCCGGCCCGGGCACGTGCTGCGTCATGCAGGTGCCGATGGTGATGATCCGCGCCCCGGAGGTCATGCGCGCGGCCGCCGCCTGGGAAGCCAGGAACACCCCACGGACGTTGACCGCAAGCACCCGGTCGACGTCCGCGAGAGCGAGATCGCCCAGGGGTGCGAGGACACCCACGCCCACGTTGTTCACCAGTACGTCCAGGCCGCCCAGCGCCTCCACCGTGCGCTGCACCGCACCCGCCGCCTCCGCCGCGTCCGCGGAGTCGGCGCGCAGGGCCACCGCCCGGCGCCCCAGCGCCTGCACGGCCCGGACGACCTCCTCGGCCCCGTCCTTGCCGTTCACGTAGGTCACGGCAACGTCCGCGCCCGCCCGCGCCAGCCGCAGGGCGACCGCCGCCCCGATGCCCCGGCTGCCGCCGGTCACCAGGGCCGTCCTTCCGTCGAGACTCCCGTGGGCCGCCGCCGAGTTCATCACATTCATCCCCTTTGCCACGTTCGCCGTGTTCGTCATGCCCCCATCCCATCGCCCCGTCGCCCCGTCCGCTGGCGGCGAACGGACACGGAATCCGGCCGCGGCCGGAACTCTTCGCTCCACCTCCCGCGTTCTCCCCGCGTGACCCTTCAGCAAGAGATCGTCGGCAACGCCATGCAGATGGCGGTCGTCAACCTGCACCCCGGCCAGACCGTGTACTGCGAGGCGGGGAAGTTCCTGTTCAAGACGACGAACGTGACCATGGACACCCGGCTGTCGGGCCCTTCGGGCAACGGCGGCCAGCAGCAGAGCGGTGGCATGGGCGGCATGCTCCGCCAGGCCATGGGTACCGCCATGCAGGTCGGCCAGCGCATGCTGGCGGGCGAGTCGCTGGCGTTCCAGTACTTCACCGCCCAGGGCGGCGAGGGCACGGTCGGCTTCGCGGGCGTGCTGCCCGGCGAGATGCGCGCCCTGGAACTGGACGGCAGGCGTGCGTGGTTCGCCGAGAAGGACGCCTTCGTGGCCGCCGAGTCCACCGTCGAGTTCGGCATCGCCTTCCAGGGCGGCCGCACCGGCATGAGCGGCGGCGAGGGCTTCGTCCTGGAGAAGTTCACCGGGCACGGCACGGTGATCATCGCGGGCGCGGGCAACTTCATCGACCTCAACCCGGCGGACTTCGGTGGCCGTATCGAGGTGGACACCGGCTGTGTGGTCGCCTTCGAGGAAGGCATCCAGTACGGCGTCCAGCGCGTCGGCGGCCTCAACCGGCAGGGCATCATGAACGCCGTCTTCGGTGGCGAGGGCCTGTCCCTGGCCACCCTGGAGGGCAACGGCCGCGTGATCCTGCAGTCCCTCACCATCGAGAGTCTCGCCAACGCCCTCAGGAAGGCCCAGGGCGGCGACAAGCAGGGCCCGACCGGCGGACTGTTCTCGACGCACGCCGGGTGACCGATGAGTTGCGGGCGGGCGCGGGGTCTGAGCCGATGACAACCGACCCCGCACCCGGAAGAAGGCACCCGCCATGGGCAAGCTCGTCTCCACCGTTTTCGTCACCCTCGACGGTGTCTACCAGGCGCCCGGCGGCCCCCAGGAGGACCCCGTCGGCGGCTTCACCCAGGGCGGCTGGAGCTTTCCGTACGGCGACGACGACTTCGGCCGGTTCGTCACCGAGGTCTTCGACCGCGTGGGCGGCTTCCTGCTCGGCCGCCGTACGTACGACATCTTCGCCTCCTACTGGCCGAGGATGACCGACCCGGCCGACCCGATCGCCACCAGGCTCAACACCCTGCCGAAGTACGTCGTCTCCTCCACGCTGACGTCACCTCAGTGGTCCGGCACCACCGTGGTCGGCGGTGACCTCGCCAAGGAGGTCGCGGCCCTCAAGGAGCGCACGGACGGCGAACTCCAGATCCACGGCAGCGGCGCCCTGGTCCGCTCCCTGCTGGACCTGCGGCTGATCGACACCCTGCACCTGGTGACCTTCCCGGTCGTCCTCGGCGCCGGCCGCCGTCTGTTCGAGCAGGGCGCCGTCCCCACCCGCTTCCGGCACACCGGCGGCCGCGTCACCGGTGCAGGTGTCTCCATCCAGTCCTACGACCTGCTGGGCAGCCCCGAGTACGGGTCCTACGCGCTCCCCGAGGACGCCTGGCTTGAGTTCTAACCTCCACCCGGTTACCAGGAGGCGCTGGGTGGCGTGAACGGCTACGAGCAGGTCCGGCTGTGGTGGACCAAGAGCGGGCCAGCTCGGTGATGACGGCCGCCGTCGAGGCCCCGCGCTGGGGGCCCGACGGCGAGTGACGTCAGGCGGACCGGCTGACGTCGTCGAAGTCGGTGGAGGCCGACAGCCCGGCCCATGCCAGCATGTCGCGCTCGAAGGCGTCGCGTCCGGCCTGGACGAGCCTAAGCGCGTCGGTGCCGAGCAGCAGGCGCGTCGGCGGCTGGTCGGCCGCCACGATGCGCAGCACCGCGGCCGCGGCCTTGTCCGGGTCGCCCGGCTGGTGCCCGCTGCCGTGGATGCGCCGGGCGCGCAGCGGTTCGAACAGCTCGTCGTAGTCGGGGATCACGCGGGGTGCGCGGATCATCGAGCGGCCGGCCCAGTCGGTCCGGAAACTGCCCGGCTCGACGGCGGTGACATGGATGCCGAAATCGGCGACCTCCTTGCCGAGCGTTTCGAGGATGCCCTCCACCGCGAACTTGCTGCCGTGGTAGAAGCTGAGGCCCGGCATGGTGATCAGCCCGCCCATCGAGGTGACGGCGATGATGTGGCCCGAACGGCGCTCCCGCATGTGCGGCAGCACGGCCTTGATCACCGCCACGGTTCCGTAGACGTTCACCTCGAACTGACGGCGAAGGTCATCCATCGACGACTCCTCGAAGAGGCCGTCATGGCCGTACCCGGCGTTGGCGACGAGTACGTCGACCGGGCCCAGGTCGCGCTCGGTCTCGTCCACGACCGTGTCCACCGCGTCATGGTCGGTCACCTCCAGGATGCGGGCGTGCGCGTCGCCGGCGAGCGTCTCAAAGGCCCGTGCGTCGGCGGGCGTGCGCACCGTGCCCACCACCCGGTGGCCCGCGGCCAGCGCCGTGCGCGCGAGTGCGCGGCCCAGGCCGGTGCTGACGCCGGTGATCAGGAATGTCTTGGTGTCCGGCACAGGAGTTCCCTTCGTGTGATGCGAACAGAGGCCGACCGGGGCGGTTGGGGCCCCGGTCGGTCTCGATACGTTCCACTTCAGCACCGGAATCGGCTGCTGATCGACTTCCGGGGGGTCCGCTTCGCCCCGGGGACAGCCGGACCGGGGGACTGCCAGTCCCCCCTTCGCGGGCCGTAGGGGCGATCTTGGGTCCTATCGTGAACGGCATGGACCGCAACACAGCTCTCGGCGAGTTCCTCCGCTCCCGGCGGGCACGGATCACCCCGCGCCAGGCGGGCCTGTCCGACGACGGCGGCTCCCGACGAGTGCCAGGACTGCGCCGCGAAGAGATCGCGCAACTGGCGGGCGTGAGCGTCGACTACTACGTACGCCTGGAACGCGGACGCCGACTGAACGTCTCCGGGACCGTGCTGGACGCCATCTCCCGCGCGCTACGCCTCGATCCCGTCGAACGCACCCATCTGTTCCAACTCGCCAAGCCCACCGCAGGCAGGCCCCGCCGCACGGCGACGCGTCCGCAGCCGGTCCGCCCGGGGCTGCGCGACCTGCTCCGGATCCTCGAGCACACCCCCGCCCTTGTGCTGGGGCGGCGACTGGACGTACTTGCGTCCAACCAGATGGCACGTGCACTGCTCACCGACTTCGACGCGCTGCCGCACCGCGAGCGGAACCTGGTGCGGTTCATGTTCCGCGACGAGACCGCCCGCTCGCTGTACACCCACTGGGACACCCATGCCCGGGACATCGTCGCCTCGCTCCGGCGCGACGCCGGACGCCATCCCCACGATCCACTGCTGGCCGAACTCGTCGGCGAACTCTCGATCGCGGATGAGGACTTCCGCCGCTGGTGGGCCGACCAGAACGTGTATCGGCACACGCATGGCAGCAAACACTTCCACCACCCGATCGTCGGCCCGCTCACCCTCAATTACGAGTCCCTCACCCTGCCCGCCGACCCGGACCAGCGGCTGAGTGTCTACACCGCCGAGGCAGGCTCCAGCTCCGAAGAGGCGCTTCGGCTACTGGCCGCGTGGATACGGCAGCCCGGGACCTCGCACGGGCAGCACGCAGATCATTAGACGCCCACCGGTCCGCGAGGAGCGGTCGGCCATAGTGGCTGCGTCCCATGCGCCGGGATGGGCGTTATGGAACACCGGCAGCCCTTGCGCCCCACCGCCGGTGTCCCGAAACCCTCGTCGAGGGGGAAGAACCGGGATTGAGAGCAATGCGACCTGCCCATTCGTGCCGCGCAGCAACTCTCAACACGTAGTCAGAGGTTAGAACTCAAGCCAGGGCCTGTTGCGAAAGTGGATCTTGTTCATTGGTGATCACGCTCCGGCCGGGACGCGGACGACCCCGTAGGCGTCCGGACCGGGTGCGTGCCGACAAGGCATAGGATTCCCGCAGCAATCGTTCATACCTTTGCAGACGCGGGATCAAGGCCACGATTCCGGTGCCTGCGGACCGGTCCGCAACCGGCTCGAGCGCGGATCGCGCGGCGGCCGGCCACCGAAGTTCGGCAAGGGCGACTACACGCAGCGGCACGCGGTCGAGTGCGGGATCCACCGGCTCAAGCGCCACCGTGCCGACGCGACCCCGTACGACAAAGTCGCCGTCCGCTGTGAAGCAACCGTGCAGGTCGCAGTCATCGACGAATGGCTGTAACCGGCACGTGATCACGCCTCAAGCCCACACCGCCTTGATCACGGCGTGGCCTGCTGCAGCCGCCCGTCCGTAGAACCCCAGGAGGTCCCTGTGATGGTCGAGGAAGACCTGCCCGACCTCCGCCTCGTCCCAGCCGGACCAGACGAGCTTGGCACCGGCGACGTTCCACAGCTCGTCGAAAGAGACACTCGCGAGGAAGTCTGCGGCCTGTGACACACCGGGTGGCTCCAGAATCATCAGGGGCGGGTCGGAGGGGTCGGCTTCGGTGCTGTGTGCCACGGGGCGGCCGCCGTAAATCGGCAGCGTCCACAGCTTGTCGGTGTCGGCTTCGAGGGCATCGGCAGCCGCGTAGAGGTCATTGACGGCGTCCCAGACCTTGTCGATCGAGTCGGCGATACCCGCTGCGTACTCGTCGGGGTGATTGTCCCAAGCCGCCGACATGAACGCCGCAAGCCAGGTGTGGTCGTCCCGGAACTCGGACTCCGCAACGGCGCGAAGGTGCAGGTGGATGCTCACGGCGACGAGTCCTTCGGTTCGGCAGCCCGCCTGTCGGGCCGAACGGCCAGAACCTATTCGACGGCACTGACAGCGAGACATCGCGTCTCCTGGCGCGGAATCCCAGGCGCCGTCAAGGCACCCTGCGGCGCCCGAGCGCCGTGTGTCATCGAGATCAACCGCTGCGGACAAGCCGTCCGACGCGACTTTCGCAACATCCCCCAGACCCCATCGGGCGCGGCCGGGATCGCCGGTCCTTGTGGGAGCCCCGTGCGGACGCGGGGCGGCAGGTTAACTTCCTGCAAACTCATCGGACTTGAAGGGAAAATCTTCAACTTTGTCGTTGACATGCCAACGTCTACGCGCGTCATCATGACGTCATGAGATTCCCCCCACGCGCAACTCGTATCGGCGCTGCAGCCGCCCTCCTGTCCGCCCTCCTGGTGGGCGGTACGGTCTCCGCCACCACGGCGGACGCCGCCGCCGCGTCCGTCGGCAGCATCTGCTACGGCGACCTGCCGTCACAGGCGCACGACACCCTGAGGCTCATCGACCAGGGCGGTCCCTTCCCCTACTCGCAGGACGGCGTCGTCTTCTCGAACCGCGAAGGCGTCCTGCCCAGCCAGTCGTCCGGGTACTACCACGAGTACACGGTGAAGACGCCCGGCTCCTCCACGCGCGGTGCCCGGCGCATCGTGACCGGTGAGGAGGACCAGGAGGACTACTACACCTCCGACCACTACGCCACGTTCGACCTGATCGACTTCGGCTGCTGAGCCGGCCGACCGAGTCGGTGACGCACGGTGCACCCGGCCGGGGATCCGATCCGCGCTCAGGCGGATCCCCGGCCCTCCGCGAGGGCGAACAGTGCGAACGCGAGCAGCACGAGTCCGGCGCTCGCGTACACCTCGTAGCCGTCTAGGAAGCCGAGCCGCTGCACGAGACCCACGTGCCGGCGTGTGAACTCGTGCACCAGGCCCAGCACGCCCTGCACCAGGGTGATCATCCCGAGAAGTTCCAGTAACTGCTTCACGGCACGACTCTCGCCCCGCGGCCGCGCCCCACGCGTCGGCCGCGGGGCGATGCGCGTCCGCCGCAGGACTGCTTCCTCGCCGGTGCGGACCACCGAAAGTCCACGACGGTGCGACTTTGGTCGGCGATCGGGCACGAGGGGCGGTCCCGGCGGCCGAACCTGCGTAGATTTGTCGACCGTGAGCAATGACGAGCCGGCGCTGGTGCCGCAGGAGTTCGCGGTCCGGCGCCGGTGGCTGTTCCCCTCCGCCCTGGTCCACGAGCTGGACCCGGACGCCAGGGCCTCGGGCCGGCGGCCACGGCGCACCGCGCGCGACTGGGCCGTCGACGTCTCCTGCTTCCTGCTGGCCGTCGTGCTCGGGGTGGCGGCCGCGCAGTCCCTGTCCCAGGAACCCGGCCTGCCGCACTCCCTCGCCGTCCTCGACCGGACGCTGGGCGGCCTCGCCTGCGTGGCCCTCTGGCTGCGTCGGCGGTGGCCGGTCGGGCTCGCCGTCGCGATGATCCCGGTCGGGCTGCTGTCCAACACCGCGGGCGGCGCGGGCATGGTCGTCATGTTCACGCTCGCAGTGCACCGGCCCTTCCGCTACGTCGCCTGGATCGGCGGCGTCGAGCTCGCCCTGATCCCGCTCTTCTACTGGCTGCGGCCCGACCCGGAACTGCCCTACGCCGCAGTCGTCGCGTTCACCGTGCTGCTCACCGTCTCCATCATCGGCTGGGGCATGTTCGTCCGTTCCAAGCGGCAGCTCATGCTGAGCCTGCGGGACCGGGCCCGGCGCGCGGAGACCGAGGCGCTGCTGCGGGCCGAGCGGGCCCAGCGGCTCGCCCGCGAGGCCATCGCCCGCGAGATGCACGATGTGCTCGCGCACCGGCTCACCCTGCTCAGCGTGCACGCCGGCGCCCTGGAGTTCCGGCCGGACGCACCCCGTGAGGAGATCGTGCGGGCGGCCGGTGTGATCAGGGAGAGCGCCCACGAGGCGCTGCAGGACCTGCGGGAGATCATCGGCGTGCTGCGGGCCGGGGAGCCCGACGACGCGGCCGGGGGCCGGCCGCAGCCGACGCTGGCCGCCCTGGAGGCCCTGGTCGCCGAGAGCCGCGAGGCGGGCATGAAGGTCACCCTCGACCACCGTGTCGCCGACCCGGCCGCCGTCCCCGCCTCCGTCGGCCGCACCGCCTACCGCATCGCCCAGGAGGCCCTGACCAACGCCCGTAAGCACGCCCCCGGCACCGAGGTCACCGTCCATGTCGGCGGAGCACCCGGAGCGGGCCTGACGATCACGGTCCGCAACCCCGCCCCCGCATCCGACGTCCCGCCCGTCCCCGGCTCCGGCCAGGGCCTGATCGGCCTGACCGAGCGCGCGACGCTGGCCGGGGGCCGCCTGGAGCACGGGGCGACGGCGGACGAGGGGTTCGAGGTGCGGGGGTGGCTGCCGTGGGGCGGCAGCTGACGCGGCCCACGGAATGTGCGGACGCCGGACGCCGGACGCCGGACGCCGGACGCCGGACGCCGGATGCCGTGGCTGACGGCCGCTCACGGAATGCGCGGGCGCCAGACGCGGTGTGGCTGACGGCTGTCCACGGGCTGTGCGGGTGTCGGACGTGGTGGCTGACGGCTGTCCACGGGCTGTGCGGGTGCCGGACTCCGTGGCCGACGGCCGCCCACCGACCGGCCCGCACATGATTACGTAACCCCCATGACTACGACTCCGATCAGGCTCCTCCTCGTAGACGACGACCCCCTGGTCCGCGCCGGGCTCGCGCTGATGATGGGCGGGGCGGCGGACATCGAGATCGTCGGGGAGGCCGCCGACGGAGAGGCGGTCGAGGACGTGGTCGGGCGGAGCCGGCCGGACGTCGTGCTCATGGACATCCGGATGCCGTCCGTGGACGGGCTCACGGCCACCCGGCGGCTGCGGGCGCGGGCGGATGCGCCGCAGGTCGTGCTGCTCACCACCTTCCACGCCGACGAACAGGTGCTGGAGGCCCTGCGCGCGGGCGCCGCCGGGTTCGTGCTCAAGGACACCCCGCCCGCGGAGATCGTCGACGCGGTGCGCCGGGTCGCGGCCGGGGAACCGGTGCTGTCACCCGCCGTCACCCGCCAGTTGATGCGGCACGCGGCCGGCACCGCCGGCGACTCCCGCCAGGCAAGCGCGCGGGAGCGGCTCGCCGCGCTCAACGACCGCGAGCGGGAGGTCGCCGTAGCCGTCGGACGGGGCCTGGCCAACGCCCAGGTCGCCGCCGAACTCTTCATGAGCGTGGCCACCGTCAAGACCCACGTCTCCCGCATCCTCGCCAAGCTGGATCTCAACAACCGGGTCCAGATCGCCCTGCTGGCGTACGACGCGGGACTTCTGGAGGAGGGCGGGCACTAACCGGGCACCCCACGCGTTGTTCCTCCACCGGGAGGCGCCCGGTGGCCTCGGGGGGTCCGGAAGGGGAGCGATGGACGGGCAACACGTGGTCGACCTCGGGGAGTTCGAGGACACGCTGCGCCGGGATCCGCATGCGGTGTACGCGCGCCTGCGGGAGCAGGGTCCGGTGCACCGGGTCCGGCTGCCCGGATCGGACGAGGGCTACTCGACCTGGCTGGTCGTGGGGTACGAAGAGGCGCGCGCGGCCCTCGCCGACGCCCGGCTGGCCAAGGACGGCGGCAGGATCGGCGCGACCTTCCTGGACGAGGAGATGATCGGGAAGCACCTGCTGGCCACCGACCCGCCGCAGCACACCCGCCTGCGCACTCTGGTCACCCGTGCGTTCACGATGCGCCGGGTGGAGCAATTGCGCCCGCGGATCCAGCAGATCACGGACGACCTGCTGGACGACATGATGCCGCGCGGACAGGCCGACCTCATCGACTCGCTCGCCTTCCCGCTGCCCATCACCGTCATCTGCGAACTCCTCGGGGTCCCGGACATGGACCGCGCGGAGTTCCGGAAGGTGTCCACCGAGGTCGTCGCACCCACCGACGGGGACACGGAGTACGCCGCGGTCGCCCGCCTCGCCGAGTACCTCACCGAGCTGATCGAGGCCAAGCGGTCGGCAGGACCGACCGACGACCTGCTCAGCGACCTCATCCGCACCACCGCCGAGGACGGCGACCGGCTCTCCTCGCAGGAACTGCGCGGCATGGCCTACCTGCTGCTCATCGCCGGCCACGAGACCACCGTCAACCTGATCGGCAACGGCGTCCACGCCCTCCTCACCCATCCCGACCAACTCGCCGCCCTACGTGCCGACATGGGCCTCCTGGACGGCGCCGTCGAGGAGATGCTGCGCTACGAGGGCCCGGTGCAGAACGCCACCTTCCGGTACGCCGCAGAGACACTGGAGATCGCCGGCACGGTGGTCGAGCAGGGCGAGCACGTGGTGGTCGGCCTCACCGCCGCCCAGCGCGACGGCGACCGCTACGGCGACCCGCACCGCTTCGACATCCGCCGTGACACCCGCGGCCACCTCGCCTTCGGCCATGGCATCCATTACTGCCTGGGCGCACCCCTGGCCCGCCTGGAGGGGCGCATAGCCGTCGGTTCCCTCCTGGAGCGCGCCCCCGGCCTCGCCCTGGACGGTTCCCCGGGCGAGTGGCTGCCGGGCCTGCTGATGCGGGGGATGCGAAGCCTTCCGGTGCGCTGGTGAGCCCCGCTTGAACCGAAGGGTGCCGGGGTCAGCCGTACGACGGCTGCTCCCGGTCCGGCAGCTCCGCCAGCCGTACCGGGCGGTGCTCCCGCCGGGAGGTCTCGCAGGCCTCGGCGATGCGCAGCGCCTGCAGGGCCTCGCGGCCGTCGCACGGGTTGGGCCGTTCACCGCGCAGCACGTCGACGAAGGCGCACAGCTCGGCCTCGTAGGCGGGCCCGAAGCGCTCCAGGAATCCGGTCCACGGCTTCTGGGCGGGCGGCGGCCCGGTCGGCTCGGTGGATGCGACCGGCGTCCGGTCGTCCAGGCCCACCACGACCGTGTCCCGCTCCCCGGCCAGCTCCATCCGGACGTCGTAGCCCGCACCGTTGAGCCGGGTCGCCGTCGCCGTGGCCAGCGTGCCGTCGTCCAGGGTGAGCAGGGCCGCACCGGTGTCGACGTCACCGGCCTCGCGGAACTGGGCGGGCCCGGCGTCCGAGCCGGTCGCGTACACGTCCACCACCTCATGGCCCGTCACCCAGCGCAGCACGTCGAAGTCGTGGATCAGCGTGTCCCGGAACAGCCCGCCGGACAGCGGGAGCCACTCCGGCGGGGGAGGGGACTGGTCGCAGGTCATGGCCCGTACGGTGTGCAGCCGCCCGAGCCGCCCCGAGCGCACAGCCTCCCGGGCGCCCGCGTACCCCGCGTCGAAGCGCCGCTGGAAGCCCATCTGGAGAATCGTTCCGGCCGCCTCCACCTCGGCGAGCGCGGCGAGCGTGCCCGGCAGGTCGAGGGCGATCGGCTTCTCGCAGAAGACCGGCAGGCCGGAGCGTGCTGCCCGACCGATCAGTTCGGCGTGCGCCGGCGTCGCCGTGGTGATCACCACGGCGTCCACGCCCCACTTGAAGATCTCGTCGACCCCCGGCGCCGCCGTCTCGCCGAGCCGGTGGGCCAGCCCCTGTGCCCGCGCCGGATCCGAATCCGTCAGGATCAGCGATCCGACCTCACGGTGGCGGCTCAGTGTGTTCGCATGAATGGTGCCGATGCGGCCCGTACCGATGACCCCGATGCGCATGGAAACAAAGTGAGGGCGGACCCCGTGCGCTGTCAATGCAAATGTCCGGACAATCGGACTACACAACTTCCCGTCAACCAATCACGCGGCTACGCTCGGGCCCGTGCCGAAACCAGATGTGGACCCGACCGTGTCACTCGACCTCCGTGTGGACCGTAGTTCCCCGGTGCCGTTGTACTTCCAGCTCTCCCAGCAGCTGGAGGCCGCCATCGAGCACGGCAGCCTCACCCCCGGCAGCCTGCTCGGCAACGAGATCGAGCTGGCCGCCCGGCTCGGCCTGTCCCGGCCCACCGTCCGCCAGGCCATCCAGTCCCTCGTCGACAAGGGTCTGCTGGTCCGCCGCCGGGGCGTGGGCACCCAGGTCGTGCACAGCCAGGTCAAGCGCCCGCTGGAGCTGAGCAGCCTCTACGACGACCTGGAGGCGGCCGGTCAGCGCCCCGCGACCAAGGTCCTGGTCAACACCGTCGTCCCCGCCTCCGCCGAGGTCGCCGCCGCGCTCGGCGTCGCCGAGGGCAGCGACGTCCACCGCATCGAGCGCCTGCGCCTCGCCCACGGCGAGCCGATGGCGTACCTGATCAACCATCTGCCGCCCGGCCTGCTCGACCTGGACACCGACCAGCTTGAGGCCACCGGCCTGTACCGGCTGATGCGCTCCGCGGGGATCACCCTGCACAGCGCCCGCCAGTCCATCGGCGCCCGCGGCGCCACGGCCGCGGAGGCCGAGCGGCTCGCCGAGGCGGAGGGCGCCCCGCTGCTCACCATGCAGCGCACCACCTTCGACGACACCGGCCGCGCGGTCGAGTTCGGTGACCACACCTACCGTCCCACGCGCTATTCGTTCGAGTTCCAGCTGCTCGTACGCTCCTGAGGTCGCCCCTGGACCCGGGTCCCTGGTTCGTCGCAATGTCCGGACAATGCGACCGCCGCATGCTCCCCGGTCATGTCATGCGTGTTCCCTGTGTTCGATACTGAAGTGTTTGGGGTTGGTGAGATCGCCGCCGGGACGCACCGCCGGTGAGATCGCCCGCCCCTTGCGCACGTCGGAGCACAGTCAGCACAGCAAGAAGGGCACGGCCTCGTGGCACGGTTTCGGACCTGGGTAGGCATCGCGGTGGCGGGGGCGCTGAGCGTCACCCTCGCCGGCTGCAGCAGCACCGGCGGCAAACGGGCCGAGGACGCCCGCAAGGCCGCCGCCGCCCAGGGCAGGGCAGCGGTGAACACGCCCCGCTGGACGTTCGCGATGATCACCCACTCCGGGGACGGCGACACCTTCTGGGACATCGTGCAGAGCGGCGCCAAGCAGGCCGCGGTCAAGGACAACATCAACTTCCTGTACTCGCACGACGACGAGGCCCAGCAGCAGGCCCAGCTGGTGGACACCGCGGTCGACAAGAAGGTCGACGGCATCATCGTCACCCTCGCCAAGCCCGACGCCCTCAAGGCCGCGGTCGCCCGCGCCGAGAAGGCCGGCATCCCGGTGATCACGGTGAACTCCGGCTCCGAGGAGTCCAAGGCCTTCGGCGCCCTCGCCCACATCGGCCAGGACGAGACCATCGCCGGCGAGGCGGTCGGCGACGAGCTGAACCGGCGCGGGAGGAAGAAGGCCCTGTGCGTCCTGCACGAGCAGGGCAACGTCGGCCACGAGCAGCGCTGCGACGGCGTCGCGAAGACCTTCCACGGCACGGTGCAGAAGCTCTACGTCAACGGCACCAACATGCCCGACGTGCAGTCCGCGATCGAGGCCAAGCTCCAGGCGGACAAGTCCGTCGACGCCGTCGTCACCCTCGGCGCCCCCTACGCCGACACCGCAGTGAAGGCGAAGACCGACGCGGGCAGCAAGGCCGAGGTCGACACCTTCGACCTCAACGCCAAGGTCGCCGCCGAACTGAAGGACGGCACCCTCGGCTTCGCGGTGGACCAGCAGCCGTACCTCCAGGGCTACGAGGCGGTCGACCTGCTGTGGGCCTACAAGTACAACGGCGACGTCCTCGGCGGCGGCAAGCCCGTCCTGACCGGCCCGCAGATCATCACGAAGGACCAGGCGGCCGCGCTGGCGGAGTACACCGAGCGGGGCACCCGATGAGCGCGTCCGCGGAACGGACCGCCGAGGAAGGGACGCCCGACGAGGCGGCCCGCGGGACGGCGGACGAAAGGCTTCTGCAGACCTCGCCGCTGCGGAAACTGCTCTCCCGCCCCGAGCTGGGCTCGGTCGTCGGCGCGCTCGCCGTCCTCGCCGTCTTCGCCGCCGCGGCCGACGGCTTCCTGCGCGCCGCCAGCCTCAGCACGGTCCTGTACGCCTCCTCGACGATCGGCATCATGGCCGTACCCGTGGCCCTGCTGATGATCGGCGGCGAGTTCGACCTGTCGGCGGGCGTCCTGGTCACGTCCTCGGCGCTGGTCTCGTCGATGTTCAGCTACCAGATGACGGCGAACACCTGGGTCGGCGTGGGTGTCTCCCTGCTGGTCACCCTGGCGATCGGCGCCTTCAACGGCGTCCTGCTCACCCGCACCAGACTGCCCAGCTTCATCATCACGCTGGGCACCTTCCTGATGCTGACCGGCATGAACCTCGGCTTCACCAAGATGATCGACGGCACGGTCTCCACCAAGACCATCGCCGACATGGAGGGCTTCCCGAGCGCCCGCGCCGTCTTCGCCTCGACCCTCACCGTGGGCGGCGTGGACTTCAAGATCACCATCCTGTGGTGGCTCGGCCTGGTCGCCCTCGCCTCCTGGATCCTGCTGCGCACCCGCGCCGGCAACTGGATCTTCGCGGTCGGCGGCAACCAGGACGCGGCCCGCGCGGTCGGCGTCCCGGTCGCCAGGACCAAGATCGGCCTCTACATGGGCGTCGCCCTCGGCGCCTGGATCTCCGGACAGCACCTGCTCTTCTCCTTCGACGCCGTCCAGTCCGGCGAGGGCGTCGGCAACGAGCTGATCTACATCATCGCGGCCGTCATCGGCGGCTGTCTGATCACCGGCGGCTACGGCAGTGCGATCGGCTCGGCCGTCGGCGCGCTCCTGTTCGGCATGACCAGCAAGGGCATCGTCTTCGCCGAGTGGAACCCCGACTGGTTCAAGTTCTTCCTCGGAGCGATGCTGCTCCTCGCGACCCTGCTCAACCACTGGGTCCGCAAGCGCGCGGAGGCCACGAAGTGACCGAGACGACAGAGCGTACGGCGCTGGTCGAACTGACCGACGTCGACAAGCGCTACGGCAACGTCCGCGCCCTCGAGGGTGTCTCCCTGGAGGTGCACGCGGGCGAGATCACCTGCGTTCTCGGCGACAACGGCGCGGGCAAGTCGACCCTGATCAAGATCATCGCGGGCCTGCACCAGCACGACGGCGGCACGCTCGGCATCGACGGCGAGCAGACCCGTCTGTCCTCCCCGCGCGAGGCTCTGGACCGAGGCATCGCCACGGTCTACCAGGACCTCGCGGTCGTCCCCCTGATGCCGGTCTGGCGCAACTTCTTCCTCGGCTCCGAGCCCCGCAAGGGCGTGGCCCCCTTCAAGCGCATGGACGTCGACCTCATGCGCCGCACCACCCGCGCGGAACTGCTGCGGATGGGCATCGACCTGCGCGACGTCGACCAGCCCATCGGCACCCTCTCGGGCGGCGAACGCCAGTGCGTGGCGATCGCCAGGGCGGTCTACTTCGGAGCGAAGGTCCTGGTCCTGGACGAGCCGACGGCAGCACTGGGCGTGAAGCAGTCCGGTGTGGTCCTCAAATATGTGGCGGCGGCACGCAACGAGGGCCTGGGCGTCGTTCTGATCACCCACAACCCGCACCACGCGTACCTGGTGGGCGACCGTTTCGTCCTCCTGAGGCGCGGCACGATGGTGGGCAATTACACACGCGACGAGATCACTCTCGACGAGTTGACCAAGCAGATGGCGGGAGGAGCCGACCTGGACGCTCTGGTCCACGAACTGCAGCGCGGTTGAGGGGCGCGGGGCCGTACCGGCGTACGGCTCCGCCGCGGGGCGCGACCACCCACCGGGCACCCGCCCCCGGTACCGGACGCGCACCCCCTCTCCTGCCCCGCGCAGCACTCAGCGTGAGCGTGCGGCAGAATCGAGCCCGATGAGCACCTACCGCGACCTCACCGCCCCCATCGGCTCCCGCCGAGCTCCCGTGCTCCGCACGGTCGGCACCAGGGAACGCCGCTCCCACCTGACCGCACCCCGTGTGCCGACGGTGGGCATCGACATCGGCGGCACCAAGGTCATGGCGGGCGTCGTGGACGCCGACGGCAACATCCTGGAGAAGCTCCGCACGGAGACCCCGGACAAGTCCAAGAGCCCCAAGGTCGTCGAGGACACCATCGTCGAACTGGTCCTTGACCTGTCCGACCGCCACGACGTGCACGCGGTCGGCATCGGCGCCGCCGGCTGGGTCGACGCCGACCGCAACCGCGTCCTGTTCGCGCCCCACCTGTCCTGGCGCAACGAACCGCTTCGGGACCGCCTCTCGGGACGGCTCTCCGTGCCGGTCCTCGTGGACAACGACGCCAACACCGCCGCCTGGGCGGAGTGGCGCTTCGGTGCCGGCCGCGGCGAGGACCACCTCGTCATGATCACGCTCGGTACCGGCATCGGCGGCGCCATCCTGGAGGACGGCCAGGTCAAGCGCGGCAAGTTCGGCGTCGCCGGTGAGTTCGGCCACATGCAGGTCGTCCCCGGCGGCCACCGCTGCCCGTGCGGCAACCGCGGCTGCTGGGAGCAGTACAGCTCCGGCAACGCGCTGGTCCGCGAGGCGCGTGAGCTGGCCGCCGCAGACTCCCCGGTGGCCTACGGGATCATCGAGCGCGTCCAGGGCAACATCGGCGACATCACCGGCCCGTTGATCACCGAGCTGGCCCGCGAGGGCGACGCCATGTGCGTGGAGCTGCTCCAGGACATCGGCCAGTGGCTCGGCGTCGGCATCGCCAACCTCGCGGCCGCCCTCGACCCCTCCTGCTTCGTCATCGGCGGCGGCGTCTCGGCCGCCGACGACCTGCTCATCGGCCCGGCCCGGGACGCCTTCAAGCGCCACCTCACCGGCCGCGGCTACCGCCCCGAAGCCCGCATCACCCGCGCCCAGCTCGGCCCCGAGGCCGGCATGGTGGGCGCCGCCGACCTGGCCCGGCTGGTCGCCCGCCGCTTCCGGCGAGCGAAGCGGCGCCGGGTGGAGCGGTTCGAGCGTTACGAGCGGTACACCCAGGCCCGCCGCGACCGGGACACCGCATGACCCCGTCGCTGCCCCACCAGGCCGCGTCCCCGGACGAGCCGCGCCGGCCGCCCGAGAACCCGCGCCACAAGGCCAAGCGCAGGGCGCTGACCCTGCTGATCATCGGGCTGCTCATCGGCGTCCCGGCCGGCTACCTGGTGATCTCCGCCAACCAGAGCCGCAACAGCGGCAAGGACAAGGAGGCGAAGTACTCGGCGACCGGCCTCACCCCGGGCTGGCCGTCGAAGGTGCAGCGCCGCCTCTACCAGGTGGCCATCCCGCACCCCGCCGACTACATCGCCTACTACGAGACCAACAACTGGAAGACCAGCCGCCTGTACGTGCAGTTCCGCACCACCGACGCCGGCCTGGACAGCTTCCTCGGGGCGATGCGCGTGCGCCGGGACCAGCTGAAGAAGGACGACATCACCATCGGCGCCCGCGACCAGAAGGTCTCCGGTTGGCACTTCACCGGCCCCGGCCCCTGGTCGGGTCTCACCCGCCGGCAGAAGAACCCGGCACCCACCCAGGACGTGGTCGTCAATACGTCCGACCCGAACTATCCGATGGTGTACGTCGTCTCCCGCACGGTCCCGTGACCCGTGACCCGTGACCCGTGACCCGAGCCCCGGGGCCGGAGCCGGTTGTCAGACCCCGCCCGTAGAGTCGAAGGCGTCTGATCCGACGCACGGGCGGGAGGTGGCAGGACGTATGAGCGGTGGCACGGCTGCGGTGGCCGAGCGCACGGAGGGTTCCGGGAGGGCCGGGACCCCGGTTCCGGTGCGCCTCGCCTCCGTCTACCTGCCCGCGCCCCTCCCGCGCGAGGGCCGCATCGCCTTCTGGGATCCCGACGGCGGCCCGCTGCCCGCCGACGGCGACACCGACGAGCTGACCGTGGTCCGACCCCATGGTGCGAGCGTGCGCCGCCGGCAGGTCCCCGCGCTGACCCTGCCGCTCGCCGAGGCCCTGCCACTGCTGGTCCGGGCCCGGCGCGACCCGGCCGCCCACCCGGCCACCGCCTGCTGGGGCGCCGCCGCCCTGCACGCGCTGCGGCTGGTCGCCCGCGGCCGCCTGCTGCCCGGCCTGACCCCGAGCGGCCACGACGCCTGGCGTGCCGGCCCGCTGGAACCCGACGACATCGCCCACCTGCGCGCGGTGGCCGCGGCCCTGCCCCCGGAGGGCCACGCCGTGCCGCTGCCGGACCCCGGCCCGCTCCGGCTCCCCGAGCCGGAGGCACTCGTCCGGTCCTTCCTCGACGCGGTGGCCGACACCCTGCCCCGCACCCCGGCCGCCCCCTACACCTCGGGCCGGCCTTTCGCCGCCCGCGAACCCCAGGCCCTGCCCCGCGCCCACGACTGGGCGGCGGAGGTCGCCGCCGGCATGGACGCGGGCGTCCGGATCTCCCTGCGCCTGGACCTGTCCGCGTACGACGTCTTCGACGCCGATGCCGAGGGCGCGCGCGCCGCGGGGGCGGCGATCGTCCAGGTGCACAGCCTCGCCGACCCGACCCTGGTGGCCGACGCGGCGGCCCTGTGGGCGGGGGAGGCCGAGACGGCCTTCGGGCCACGCGCCCGCGTGGACGCCGCCCTCGCCGTACGGCGCGCGGCCCGCGTGTGGCCGCCCCTGGACCGGCTCGCCGAGCAGGAGACGCCCGACGTCCTCGCGCTGTCCGAGGAGGAGCTGGGCGATCTGCTCGGCGTGGCGGCCGACCGGCTCGCCGCCGCCGGGGTGGCCGTCCACTGGCCCCGGGACCTCGCCCGCGACCTCACCGCCGCCGCGGTGGTCCGGCCCGCACCCGGCTCGGCGACCGACGGCACCGGCTTCTTCGAGAGCGAGGACCTGCTCCGCTTCCGCTGGCAGCTGGCGCTCGGCGGCGATCCGCTCAATGAGGCCGAGATGGACGCACTCGCCGAGGCCCACCGGCCGGTCGTACGGCTCAGGGACCGCTGGGTGCTGGTCGACCCGGCCATGGTCCGCAGGGCGCGCAAGCGCGAGCTGGGCCTGCTGGACCCGGTCGACGCGCTGTCCGTCGCGCTCACCGGCACCGCCGAGGTCGACGGCGAGACCGTTCAGGCCGTACCGGTCGGCGCGCTGGCCACCCTGCGCGACCGCCTCACCGCGGGCCTGCGCCCCGCCGAGCCGCCCGCCGGCCTCGACGCCACCCTGCGTGACTACCAGCTGCGGGGCCTGGCCTGGCTCGACCTCATGACCTCCCTCGGCCTCGGCGGCTGCCTCGCCGACGACATGGGCCTCGGCAAGACGATCACGCTCATCGCCCTGCACCTGAAGCGGGCCCGCACCGAGCCGACCCTCGTGGTCTGCCCCGCCTCCCTGCTCGGGAACTGGCAGCGGGAGATCACCCGGTTCGCGCCCGGCGTCCCCGTCCGCCGCTTCCACGGCCCGGACCGCACCCTGGACGGCCTCGACGGCGGCTTCGTCCTCACCACCTACGGCACGATGCGCTCTGCGGCCGCGCACCTCGCCGAGCAGCCCTGGGGCATGGTCGTCGCCGACGAGGCCCAGCACGTGAAGAACCCGTTCTCCGCGACCGCCAAGGCGCTGCGCACCATCCCGGCCCCCGCGCGCGTGGCTCTCACCGGCACCCCGGTGGAGAACAACCTCTCCGAGCTGTGGGCCCTGCTCGACTGGACCACGCCCGGACTCCTCGGCCCGTTGAAGTCCTTCCGCGCCCGGCACGCGCGCGCGGTGGAGAACGGCGAGGACCAGGAGGCGGTGGACCGCCTTGCCCGCCTGGTACGGCCGTTCCTGCTGCGCCGCAAGAAGTCCGACCCCGGCATCGTCCCCGAGCTGCCGCCCAAGACCGAGACGGACCACCCGGTGCCGCTCACCCGGGAACAGGCCGCGCTGTACGAGGCGGTGGTGCGCGAGTCGATGCTGGCCATCGAGACCGCAGAGGGAATCGCCCGCCGGGGCCTGGTCCTCAAACTGCTCGGCGCCCTCAAACAGATCTGCGACCACCCGGCCCTGTATCTGAAGGAGGACACGCACGCCGACAGGCTCGCGGCCCGCTCCGGCAAACTCGCCCTCCTGGACGAGCTGTTGGACACCGTGCTCACCGAGGACGGCTCGGTGCTCGTCTTCACGCAGTACGTCGGCATGGCTCGCCTGATCACCGCTCATCTGACCGCCCGCGCGGTCCCCGTGGACCTTCTGCACGGCGGCACACCGGTGCCGGAGCGCGAGCGCATGGTCGACCGCTTCCAGGACGGGCGGACGCCGGTCCTCGTCCTGTCCCTGAAGGCCGCGGGAACGGGCCTGAACCTCACACGCGCGGGCCATGTCGTCCACTTCGACCGCTGGTGGAACCCGGCCGTCGAGGAACAGGCCACCGACCGCGCCTACCGCATCGGGCAGACCCAGCCCGTCCAGGTCCACCGCCTCGTCACCGAGGGCACGGTCGAGGACCGCATCGCCGAGATGCTGGCGGCCAAGCGCGCCCTGGCCGACGCCATCCTCGGCTCCGGTGAGTCGGCCCTGACCGAACTGACCGACCGTGAGCTGTCCGACCTCGTCTCGCTGCGGAGGACATCGTGACGACCGGCGAACAGCGGCCCGGCGACGCCGCACGGCAGGCGCTGCGGGCGGCACGGCGGCGAGCGGAGGCAGAACGGACGGAGGGGGCGCAGACCGGGCGGGAGGAGGCCCGCCAGGAGGAGACCGGGCGGGAGGAGATCCGGCGGGAGGAGGCCCGCCAGAAGGAGGCCCGGCGGGAGGAGGGCGGGCGGGAGGAGAGTGATGAGGTGAGGGCACCCGCGCGCGCGGCCGTGCGGCCGGGCACCGCCGGACCCAGGCCCGCGGACGCAGCGCGGGCGGCACTGCGGGCTTCCTCGCCCACGGCCCCGCCCGATGGGCCCGTCGACGGCGACGCCCACCAGGCCGCCCCCGCCGAAGCCCTGGCGGCACGCCCCGCCGAACACCCTGCGGTGCGCCTCGTCGAAGCCACTGCGGTACGCCCCGCCGATACCACTGTGGTGAGCCCCGCCGATGCCCCTTCGGCGCGCCCGGTCGCACAGCCTGCCGCCCGCCCGGCCGATGTGGCCCGGGAGGCGCTCCGGGCCGCTCGCCGCGAGGCGCTGCGCGCCGAGGCGGCGGAGGCAGGCTCCCGGCGCAATGCGCGCGGCGAGGCGCAGCCTGCCGCCCCCGCCGCAGAGCGCTCCGGTGACCAATCCCGATCCGCCCGCTCCCAAGCCGCCCACGAGATGCGGCAGTTCCTGACGAACGCCTTTCGCATGCCGACGTGGACCGACGCACCCGAGACGACGGACGACCCCGACACACATGCGCCGAGTGCGGATGCGCCGAGCACGTGCACGCCGAGTGCGGATGCGCCGAGCAGGGACACGCCGAGCACGCGCACGCCGAGTAGGGACACGCCAAGTACGGATGCGTCGAGTTCGGACACCCCGAGTATGCGCACGCCGAGCACGCGCCCGCCAAAGGCGCTCGCACCGAGCATGCGCACGCCCGGCGGCGCCACTGGCCCCACCGGCCCCACCGGCCCCACCGGCCCCACCGGCCCCACTGGGCCCCGCCCTTCCGCCGCCCCCGTGCCGGTGTCCGAGCGGGCGCCCCTCACTCCGCGCACCCCGCACCGCCCCGCGGAGCCCCACCCCCCGGCCGCGGCAGCCCCGCAGATCCCCGCCACCATGGGCACCCCCCACCGCGACACCGAACTGCGCCGCACCTTCACGGCGTTCCCGCCCAGGGCGGCCGCCCCAAAGGACCCCTCCTTCGCCGAGACCTGGTGGGGCAACGCCTGGGTCGACGCGCTGGAGCAGGGGGCGCTGGACGTCAAGCGGCTGGCCCGGGGCCGCGGGTACGCGGACCAGGGGAACGTCGACGCCATCACGGTGACCCCGGGTCTGGTTCTGGCGTACGTACGGGGCAGCCGCCCTCGCCCGTACCGGGTACAGGTGCGGCTGCGCACCCTGGAGGACGAGGACTGGGAGAGGTTCCTGGACGCGGCCGCCGACCGGCCCGGGCACATCGCGGCGCTGCTGGACAAGGAGTTGCCCGAGTCCCTCGCCGACTGCGGGGTGCCCCTGTTGCCCGGCCCCCGCGACCTGGCCCCGCAGTGCAGCTGCCCCGACTCCGGCCACCCCTGCAAGCACGCTGCCGCCCTCTGCTACCAGATGGCGCGACTGCTCGACGCCGACCCCTTCGTGCTCCTCCTGCTGCGCGGCCGCGGAGAGAAGGAGCTGCTCGACACGCTGTCCCGCCGCAGCGCCGCCCGCGCGGCCCGCGGCGCCCAGGAGCGGTCACCGCGGTCGCTGCCCGGAGTCCGGGCGGCCGAGGCCCTTGCGCCGGGCCGACTCGCCCCGCTGCCACCGCCGTTGCCCGTTCCACCGCATCCCGAGCAGCCGCCGGTGTACCCGGCGGCGCCCGGTGGACCCGACCCCTTCGCGCTGGACCAGCTGGCTACCGACGCTGCGGCCCGCGCGCACGCGCTGCTCGCCACCGGCCGCGATCCGGTCGGCGAGCTGACCCTGTGGCAGGACGCGGTGCGACTCGCCGCGGCCCGTCCCGGCTCCGGCCTGACCGCCACCACCCGCGCGCTGTACTCCACGCTCGCCACGGCCGTCGGGCGCACCCCGGCCGACCTGGCCCGCGCGGTTGCCGCCTGGCGGCAGGGCGGGCTCGAGGGGCTGGCGGTCCTGGAGGAGCCGTGGGACCCGCCGGCCGGGCGCTTCGACCGGGCTCGCCCGTTGCTGCTCGCCGCCGACCTTCCGGCGTTCCGCCCCTGGCGCAACCGCCTCACCCATCCCCGCGCTCACGTCCAGCTCCGCCTGGGCCGTGACGGCCTGTGGTACGCCTACGAGTCGGAGCCGGACCACGAAGACTGGTGGCCCCGCGGCACCCCCGACCTGGACCCGGTCGGCGTACTCACCGGTCTGGGCACACCGGACGACCTCTGAGCAGCAGCCCCCGCCGGACCGGCTGTTGCCGTTGCCTCCCGCCCCCGGTGCACCGGGGGCGGGAGGG